>NZ_JBWMAX010000198.1:0-1251 GCF_056521385.1 Rhodoferax sp. RT5P35
CGCCGCGCCCATGGCGGTGGCCCCGGAAGCAATGAACTCCTGGTACATCAAATACCCGGTTGGGGCACCGTTGGGGGCGGTGAGTACCGCCACGGTGTTGACGGGGGTGAGCGCATAGGTGGCCGACTGCACGGTGAAGCTGCGCTGGGTGCCCGCGGCGTTGCGCACCACGAATGTGCGTGCCACGCCAGTAGTGTCTACGGCGGTCAGCCCGCCGTTGGCGATGTCGGCCGAGCTTTGTCCGTTGATGCTAACGATGCGGTCGCCGCGCTGCAAACCCGCCTGGCCCACCGGGCTCAGCGGCTCCACCAGCCGGACCGCCAAGGTGGTGCGGGCGGCATCCAGCCAGTCCAGCGCATAGCCATAGCCGGTGCGGGTGCCGTCCACGTAAAACTGGTTGGCGCTGGCCGTGGTCTGGCTGTAGCTGTAGCGGTCGGTGGGCTGGTACAGCAGCGAATCGACGTACGCGTCCATGCTGGTGGCCGCCGCGTTGGGCACGCCCTGCTTGTCGTACCAGAAATACGCGTCGGTCATGTAGTCGCGCAGCCAGGCCCGCTGGCCCGCCACCTCGCAACTGGCCGGGTTGCCGGGGTAGCCCGACGCGACCGGGGCCACACTGGTGCCGCCACCGCCTCCGCCGCCTCCACAACCCGCCAACACCACCAGACCCACCACGCCCGCACAAGCCAAACTACGCATAGACCCTGCCTTAAAAATAAATGGAAACCGCAGTGTCGTATACATCCACCTCTAAAAATTCAGTGTGTCGATGATGTAACGCAAACACAGAATGACCGTGTTTCCATACAATTTTGTATTTTTAGGCTATTCTTCAGATCCTGAAAATGGCCTCTGTGCTGATAGATAGAGCACAGGCAGCTATCAATTTTTTACCCAAATACCATAGCAATTCGGATCCAAGTGAGTGACAAGGCCCGACCGCATTCATCCCCCATTTGGGGGATATTTGCCGACCCAGCGCCGCATCCTAAAATCCTCTCCCCTGCTTGATAACGACAAGCCACCCGGCTACCCCCATGATCCGCATCTCCGAACTCAAACTCCCGCTCGGCCACGCCGCAGAGGCGCTGCCCGCCCTGGTCGCCCATACCCTGGGCCTGGCCCCCGCGCCGATTGCGCACTTCAGCATCTTCAAACGCAGCTTCGATGCCCGCAAGGCGGAGCTGCTGACGGTCTACATCGTGGATGTGGCACTGCACAGTGCCGCCCAAGAGGCCGAGCTGCTGCGCC
>NZ_JBWMAX010000199.1:0-1250 GCF_056521385.1 Rhodoferax sp. RT5P35
TGTCGCTGATGGCGATGGACACGGGCTGTTGCTTACCGGCCTGTTCGGCGGTGGTCAACTGGAGGGCGTGCAAGGCGTTTTCTGAGGTCAACATGGCGTGCTTTCAGGGCAGTTCGCGGCCTCGGGCGGCCTCATAAAGCTGGTACCACGCGCCCCGGCTGAGGGTCACCTGGGTGGCCTGGGCGCAGGCGCGGATGCGTTGGGGGTCGGTGGTGCCGATCACCGGCTGGATGCGCGCCGGGTGCTGCATCAGCCAGGCCAGCACGATGGCTTCAGCAGCCACGCCGTGGGATTGGGCCAGTTGCTGCACGCAATCCGCCGCCCCGCGCACCGCGGGTGGCGCATCGGCAGGCGCTGCGCCGCTGAACCAGCCGCGCGCCAAAGCGCCCCAGGCCTGGAGCTGCAGGCCGTGCTGCTGGGCGTATTCCAGCGTGCCGTCCCACGCGAGCGACGATGCGCCCTGCGGGTCGTTGAAGCCGGTGGCAGATTCCAGCCAGTCGCGCTTGAGCAGGCTCATCTCCAGCTGGTTGACCACCAGCGGCTCGTCCAGCGCCTGTTGCAACCAGCCTACTTGCGCGGCGTGCATGTTCGAGACACCCAAAAAGCGCGCCTTGCCCGCCGCCTTGATCTGCTGCCAGGCCTGGGCCACCTCGGCGGGCTGCATGAGCGGGTCGGGCCGGTGCAGGATCAGCACGTCCAGGTAGTCGGTTTGCAGGCGGCGCAATATCGCGTCCACGCTGTCCACGATGTGCTGCGCCGACAGATCGTAACGCTTGGGGCCATCCGCATCGGCAAACCGGATGCCGCATTTGGACTGCAGCAACAGGCTTTGCCGCAGCGACGGCTGGCGCTGGAACAGGCGGCCAAAACTCTCTTCGGCCTTGCCCAACGTGTAAATGTTGGCATGGTCAAACAGGGTGATGCCCGCTGCCAGCGCAGCCTCGGTGGCGGCCTGGGCCTTGTCCACGTCCGATTCGGACAGTGGCTGCGCGTCCCAGCCGCCGCCCAGGCCCATGCAGCCCAGTACCAGCGGGCTGGCCTGGGGCAAAAAAGTGTTTAGGGGCAAGGTTGGCATGGTCAGGCTCCAGGTGTTTCGGGCAACTTGAATCGCGTCGCCAGCAGGGCCGACAGGCCAAACTCGGCCAGCAGGGCCGTGAGCCGCTCTGCCGCCGCACGCTTTTTCTGGCCAATGTGCTTGGCGATGATGAGCTCGTTTTTCATGCTGTGCTCCCAGCCGACCAGCTCGGTCA
>NZ_JBWMAX010000200.1:0-1250 GCF_056521385.1 Rhodoferax sp. RT5P35
CGGTGGTCGTGGCCTCATCGAAAAAGCGGTCGATCTTGACGGTATCCACGGGGAGCCGGGACAGGTAGCTGAGCGACGAAAATCCGGTGCCAAAGTCATCGATGGCAATGCTCACGCCCATGGCCCTGATGGTTTGCAGGCTGTCGATACTGAGCTTGATGTCTTCCATCAGCAGGCTTTCGGTAATCTCCAGCTCCAGCCCGGCCGCGGCATGTATGTCTTGCCCAATGGCCTGCCGGATTTCGGCGACAAAGCTGCGGTGGCGCAACTGCAGGGGCGACACGTTGACGGCAATGCGCACCGCCTGTAGCCCCGTGCTGCGCCAGCGCAGGTGGTCGGCAATCGCTTTGCCCAGCGCCCAGCGCCCCACCTCGTAGATCAGCCCGGTTTCTTCCAGCAGCGGAATGAACTGCCCTGGCGGGACCAGGCCGGTGCGCGGATCGTTCCAGCGGATAAGCGCCTCCACACCGGTGAGTTTGCCGGTGTGCAGGTGGATCTTGGGCTGGTAGTGCAGCACAAACTCTTCTTTCTCTACGGCCTGGCGCAACTGGTTTTCCAGCGTCAGCTTGCCCAGCACCGACTCGGTCATTTTCTGGGTGTAGAACAGATAACGGTCGCCGCGGGCCTTGGCTTTTTTCAGCGCCGCTTCGGCGTGCTTGAGCAATACATCGGCAATGCTGCCATCGTCCGGGAACAAGGCCACACCGGCTTTGGCTGCGATCCGAAACGGGGTACCGTTCACGTTGAACGCGTGTTCTAGAAAGCTTGCTTTGCCTTTGTCCAGCGCCCGGGCAATGTCGTCGGCCTGCGCAAACTCGGGCATCACCACCGCAAAGTGGTCGGCCCCAAGATGCGCCACCAAATTGGAGTCGCCTACAAAACGCGTTATCCATACGCCTACCTGTACCAGCAGCGCGTCGCCCGCGGTTTGGCCAAAGCTGTCGTTGATGTTCTTGAAGCCTTCCAGGTCGATCAGAAACACTGCCAGTTTGTGTTGGCTGCTGCTGGCGCTGCGCATGTACTGCGTGACCCGTTCCAGAAACAGATGCCGGTTGGCCAAACCGGTCAGCGCGTCGAAGTAGGCCAGGTAGTTGAGCTGGTCCTGCTTGTCGATGTGGTCGATGGCGAACGCGACATCTCCCGACAGCTCTTTCAGCAAGGCCATTTCTTCCGGGCCAAAAAAGTCCAGTTCACGTGCGTAGAGCGTAAACACGCCGACGATTTCGTCCGCAATCATGAGCGGCAGCATG
>NZ_JBWMAX010000201.1:0-1248 GCF_056521385.1 Rhodoferax sp. RT5P35
TGCCGGTTTCCACGTCCTGGCGGATGTCGTTGAGCAGCTTGGTCACGCTGGCATTGGCGTTGCCCCGGCCCACGATGTCAAACGCCTGCAGCAGCGGCACCCCGGCCTTCATCATGGTCGCCAGTTGGCGGGTGAAGATGGCAATGTCCTTGGGCTTGATGCTCTTGCCCCCGCGCATGCGGCGTTTCTTGATCTTGGTGGGAAACACCCCCTGGCGGCGCAGGGATGCGGTGACCTGGTTTTCACCCGATGCGCGCGTCTCGCCCCGGACCTGCTTGCCGTTGCGGTCCTTGCCTTCCCATTCGAAGACGAATTCTTTGACTGTGCTGGACGCGGCTGATGCCATGGAGTGCCTTGGTACGACTAAATAAGTCCGGGTCTATTCATTGCTCACGGCGAGCACTTCTTCCAGCGAGGTCAAGCCCAGCTTCACTTTGTGCAGCCCGGCCTGGCGCAGGGTTCGCACACCTTCGATGTTGGCCTGTTCGGCAATGTCCAGCGCGCTGCCGTCGCGCAGGATGATGCGCTGGATTTCCCCGGAAATCGGCATCACCTGGTAAATGACGACCCGGCCTTTGTAGCCGGTGTTGCAGGCGTTGCAGCCCACCGGGACGTAGGGTTTCCAGGAGCCGTCCAATTCTTCGGGCGCGTAGCCGGACTCCAGCAGCGTCTTTTGCGGGATGTCGATCAGCGCCTTGCATGCCGGGCACAGCCGCCGCGCCAGCCGCTGCGCGGTGATCAGAATCACGCTGGACGCAATATTGAACGGCGCAATGCCCATGTTGCGCATGCGCGTCAAGGTGGTAGGTGCATCGTTGGTGTGCAGCGTGGACAGCACCAGGTGGCCGGTTTGCGCGGCCTTGATGGAGATGTCGGCGGTTTCCAGATCGCGGATTTCGCCGACCATGATGATGTCCGGGTCCTGGCGCAGAAACGATTTCAACGCCACAGCAAAGGTCATGCCCGCTTTTTCGTTCACATTGACCTGGTTGACCCCCGGCAAATTGATTTCGGACGGGTCTTCGGCCGTGGCGATGTTCACGCCAGGCTTGTTCAGCAGGTTCAAAAAGGTGTAGAGCGACACAGTTTTGCCCGAACCCGTAGGGCCGGTCACCAGCACCATGCCGTAGGGGCGGCCAATCGCCTGCAAGACGCGTTCTTTTTCTATGGGCTCGTAACCCAGCGCGTCGATGCCCAGTTTTGCGCTGCTCGGGTCCAGAATCCGGATCACGATCTTTTCGCCAAACA
>NZ_JBWMAX010000202.1:0-1247 GCF_056521385.1 Rhodoferax sp. RT5P35
CCAGGATGTCTTTGTCTTCTGCGTTGGCGGCGCCTTTCTCGCTCTCTTTGTGCATATCCACCACGGCGGTATTGAACCCGAAGTCGCCCGATATCAGCGCGGCACCTTGGCGGAGTTTGGCAGCGTTTTGTTCCAGCAGGCCGAGCCAGATGCTTTGGCCCCGTTGCAGTTCGGTCGTGACCAGGTCGCGGGCGTTGCTTTCGATGCTGTTGCGCACCACCCAGTAGCCCACTGCCTGCACCAGCAGCAGCAGCAGCAGTGAGCGCACTACGATGTGGGTAGACAGCCGCCAGCGGCCCACGTGCAGGCGCCGAAGCACCAGGGCGATCATGGGGCCAGTCCGTCCATTCGCACCGTGGCGTTGGCACCGGCGGCGGGCAGCACCAGTGCCTGGTCCAGCGGGGCCGCGCCCACCGCCAGGCGCTTGTGCCAGGTGCGCAGGCGGTAGTTGCCTGCAGGCACGTTGTCCAGGCTGAGCTTGCCGTCGGCTCCGCTGCGGCCAAAGTAGGGGGTTTGCACCACCACCACCCAGGCCACCATGTTGTCGTGGATGTTGCAGCCCAGCAAGGCGATGCCGGGTTTGTCGAACACCTCGGGGGCGGCGGCCGTGCCGATGTAGAGCTTGCGCTCGAAGCGCTTGGCTTCCGAGAACGAATACACGTGGTGGCGCACCGTGTCGCGGTTGGGGAACTGCACCGAAGTGCCCAAGGTGACCACCCGCACCTCGGGGTCAAACTGGCGGTTGATCTGCGAGACCTCGGCCCCCTGCAGGGGTTTGGCCGCTGCCGCCGCGTCTTTCGACTCCAGGTACACCACCGCGCCGACCAGGGGCTTGCCGGTGCTGTCCTGCATTTGTACCTGTACCGTGGCCGCCAGCACCGGCAAGGCGGCACACAGCAGGGTGGTCAGACATAAAAATAGGCGCATGGGCAGACAGGGTGAGAGAGTTACAAATTGTGGACGGATATTAATACGGGGCCGTCTGTTGTAACCAACTGTGGGGCTTAAATGTCGGCCTTCAGATAGTGCGCTCCGGCAATGGGGTTGTGGTAGTAGGGCGGCACCTCGGCGAAGCCCAGGTCTTCATACAGCGCGCGGGCGGCCTCCATATCGACCAGGGTGTCGAGCAGCACGCAGTCGTACCCAGCCGCGCGGGCGGCATCCAGCGCCGCTTCGACCAGTTGGCGGCCCAGGCCAAAGCCGCGAAAGGCTTTGCGCACGTACAGGCGTTTCATTTCGCTGGCGTT
>NZ_JBWMAX010000203.1:0-1244 GCF_056521385.1 Rhodoferax sp. RT5P35
TCCTGCACAGGTAGCTATTAAATAATTAGCCTAGTACCCTTGGTTTTTTCTTTCATTCCCTCACTCGGCCCTCTACATGCGCTCCTGGTTGAACCGTTGGCAGTTGTGGCACAAGTTCGCCCTGTTGGGCGTATTGGGCCTGTTGATGCTGGCCCCGCCGGTGTGGCTGTATGTGCGTGAATCCAGCACCGCCATCCGGGCCCTGGAGCGCGAGCACGAGGGGCTGGAGCCGGTGCGTACCGTGCTGGAGGCCATCACCCTGCTGCAACGGCACCGCACGCTGGCCGCGCGGCTGCACCCTGGCGATACCGAAACCCCGGTCTCCATGCTGCTGGCCCGCTCGCAGATCGACCGGGCGATGACCCAGGTCAAAGACTTGCTGCCCCGCATCAAGACCAACCAGATCGAGCTGCTCTGGAACAACACCGTCGCCCAATGGAACTACCTGCAGCTCATTCTGGACACCCCGGATGTGGCGCCCAGCCTGGTCCATGACACCCACAGCAATGCCATCGGCCAACTGTTGAAGATGCGCTACCAGTTGGTGGACGATTTCGGCTTCAGCCTGGATGCGCAGGCCCCCACCTACCTGCTCGGCCGCGCCGCCCTGGTCGAATCGCTGGACCTGCTGGAATCCCTGTCCAAGGTGCGCGACAAAATCCTGCTGCTGCAGGCGCAAAAGCAGGTCACCCCCGAAGAAAACACCCAACTCGTCACCCTGCTCAGCGGCATCAACGAAGACTTCGACCGCCTGCAAAACACCCTGGACAACGCCACCCAGAACGACCCCGTGCTGCATGCCGAGCTCAGCCAGCCCTTGCTGAACCGCGTGCACTGGCAGCAGATCCACCCCCGGCTGTACCCGGAAATCGCCAGCGGCATCCAGAGGCAACGGGTCAGCGCCGACGACATGGCCGTGCTGGACGACATCCTGGCCTCGCAAACCGCCTTCAGCAATGCCGCGCTGCAGGCCCTGCAGCGCAAGCTGGACAGCCGGCTGCAGGTGCTGACCCAGACCCAGCACGCCTTGGCCGCCGGCATCGTGGCGCTGGCGCTATTTCTGGTCGGGCTGGCAGCGCTGGTGGCGCGCTCCATCACCCGGCCCTTGCTGGAGGCCGTGGACATTGCCCGCCAGGTGGCCGAGGGCACACTGGCCGTCGACCTGGAAAAGCAGGTGGGTGCCGTGGCCCACCCTGGCAACGAAACCGGCCACCTGCTGCAGTCCCTGTACGCCATGCACCGCA
>NZ_JBWMAX010000204.1:0-1238 GCF_056521385.1 Rhodoferax sp. RT5P35
TTGAGGTCAGCGTGAGCCACCACCAGCTGGCGGTCCATGGCCGCACCGCGTACCAGGTTCATGAAGAATGTTTTGCCGGAGCCGTACTCACCGATGACCAGGCGAAAGGCTGATCCACCATCGGCGATGTGATCCAGATTTTTCTCAAGTGCCGCGATTTCAGCATCACGTCCAACTTGAATGTGCCTGGCTCCCAACAAGGGGGTAACGCCTGCGCGCAGGGACTGAATGAGCGCGTCGCGTTCGCGCGGGCGTAGTGCTGGACTGAGCATGTTGGTCGCTTTTTTATCCCTGATGAAGAGGGCATCTTAAGTCATACATCTGCAGCCAAAGTACGTCGTGGAGCGTTATGTGGTCTTGGCTTTCTTCGCCATGATCAATTGTTCGAACCAAATTTTTATCTGGATTGGCGCGTCAACATGTGCTTGATGGCCGTGGCGTAAGGTAAGTGTGCCGTCTGGTCCAGTTCAGCTTGCAGTAGCGGTAGCCACTCAGATTCATTCAACTCTCGACTGGCCAGTCGTGGAGCGCTTTTCGCTATGATCTGGATGGATATCAGACGCCCGCACATCAGGCGCTAACCGCCATTTTTGTCAAAAATTTCAACGTGTTTGATCACCAACACGCCAGCACAATCACCGCATGCCTGCACACAACGTCAAATCCTGCTCCGTCGCCGCCATGGCAGGCATCTCCATTGTCATGGTGCTCATTGCGCTCGACCAGACGGTATTGGGCACGGCCGAACGGGTGTACAACTTTCACCAGCAAACGTTGCATGCGCTGAAAGAAATGGTGCAAGCCGTGGGCGTGGAGCACCCGCAGGACATCACGGCCCACCACATCGTGCGGCGCACCGCCGACCGCAAGGTGCAGTCGCTGGCGCAGCTGATCCTGACCCTGTTGCCCGAAGGCGCCTTGCTGCAGGACGACCTGAGCAGCCTGCCGCTGATTTACCAGCACACCTGGCCGCTGGCCAGCAGCGACAGCTTTGCGCTACAAACTTCATAGCTGCCAGTGCACGTGGATAGTGGGCTAGAAGCCTATTTGGCATGAAAACACGGCTACCGACCGCCATGCCGACGACCTGTGACGTGCTGGTCGTCGGTGCGGGCCCGGCCGGCAGCGCCTGCGCCCAGTGGTTGGCGCGCGCCGGGATGGACGTCCTGCTGGTGGACCAGCAGGATTTTCCGCGCGACAAAATTTGTGGCGACGGGCTGATTCCCGATTCGCACGCC
>NZ_JBWMAX010000205.1:0-1237 GCF_056521385.1 Rhodoferax sp. RT5P35
GCGACAGCACGCGTGGCAAGGTCATGGCACCGGCCCAGCCGTCGGCATCGATACGTTCTTGCTCGCGCTGCTCGTTCATCCAGGCCCACTGCAGCGCCCGCCCGTCGGGCCCGCCCATGGTCAGGTGCGCGAAGGCACCGTTGTCGGGGTCGAGCACGCCTTCAGATTCGGGGATGAAAACCTCGTTCTCGAAGCGGCCCACGAACCAGTGCACGCCCAGCCCGAGCCAGATCGATACGGTCAGCACCCATTTGTCGCCGAGGGGGAAGAAGTTCGGGCATTCCCACATCCGCCCCCATGCCAGGGTGGGCGCGGTGTAGAGCGGGCCACGGTAGTCCCAGGCGCTGCCGTCTTCACTGCGGTAGAGCAGGGCCTGGCCGCGCTCGTGGTGCAGCGACGCACCCACCACCATGTACCAATGCCCGGCGTGCTGGAACACGTAGGGGTCGCGGAAGTCATGTGGTTCTACACCTTCGGGCGGGGTGGTGAGGGTGCGCTCGGGCTGCAGCGTCCAGCGTTGCAGGTCGTCGCTGGTGGCGGTGCACTGCACCTGGCGCTCGGGTGTGAAGCCGGTGTAGTACAGCGTGGGCTGGCCATTGACCAGCGCGAAGCTGCCGGAAAAGCAGCCACCGGCATCGGGGCCGTCTGGCGTGGGGGCCAGGGCCAGGGGCTCGTCGCGCCAGGTCACCAGATCGGCGCTGCTGGTGTGGCCCCAGTGGATGTCGCCCCATTGGTTGGCGTTCGGGTTGTACTGGTAGTAGAGGTGGTAGCGGCCACCGTGGAAGCACAGGCCGTTGGGGTCGTTGATCCAGTGGTGGGGGGCGGTGAAGTGGTAGCGTGGGCGGTGCATGTCAGAGGTCATATGGAGGTGGTGGAGTGCGGTAGCGGCGGGGTGGCATTGCGTTCGACGATGCCGGCTGCGACCAGTTGCCAGGGTTCGCTGGGTGCTGTACCGGTGGCTAGCAGGCGCTCGACCGCCGCAATCCCCATCTCGAAGTAGGGCAGGGCCACGGTGCTGAGCTGGGGCCGTATCGCCTCGCAGATGGCGTGGTCATCGTCAAAGCCCATCAGGGCCATGTCCTGTGACACGCGCACGCCGAGCGCGTCGAGCAGCCGCGCGCCGTGCAGCGCCATGATGTCGTTGCCGAAGCACAGCGCAGTCACCCGTGGCACCTGGGCTACCAGGCTGCGCAACGCCGCCTGCAGCGGCAGGAATGGCCCACCGGGCTCCAGCTTG
>NZ_JBWMAX010000206.1:0-1235 GCF_056521385.1 Rhodoferax sp. RT5P35
GCCCAGGGCTCTGACAGCTCCAGCTGGATGGGGGCGACCGGTTCGGTGGTCGCTATGGACGGTGGGGTATTTGCCGCCAACCGCATCAACGATGCCTTCGTGCTGGTCTCCACCAATGGCGTGGCGGGCGTGCCTATCCGCTATGAAAACCAGTCCATAGGCCGCACCGACGCTGCGGGCCATATCCTGGTGCCCGGCGTGCCCGGTTTTTACCCTGCGCGGGTGGAGGTGGACGTGCTGGAGCTACCCGACCACATGCAGCTCGCGCAGTCCCAGCAGCGGCTCAGCGTGCGCTCCGGCAGCGGTGCCTTGCTCAGGTTCAACATCGAGAAAACCCTGGCGGCGCGCATCACGCTGGTGGACGAACAGGGGCGGCCGCTGCCCTTGGGTTGGCAGGTGGAGCATGTGCAAACAGGCCAAAAATCCGTCGTGGGTTGGGATGGACTGGTGTATCTGGAGGGGCTGAAAGCGCTGAACGAGTTGCTGGTGCGCGGCCCTGGCACGACCCGCTGCCGCGTGCGCTTTCCGGTGATGGTGGATGGCCCGCAGGTGCTGCGTATCGGGCCACTGGCGTGCCAGCCCGAGAGCGGCGAACAAACCGCATTGATGACCTTGTCGCGCCCTGTGGGCGCGCTAACCCTAGCCCTTTACCGCCATGAATAACTGTCTATCCTGGGCCACCCGGCTGCTTGCTGCTGTGGCGTTTCGCCGTTTCTGCCTGTGTATCGTGGTGTGGGGACTGGCACCGGTGGCATGGGCTTGCACCAGCACGGAGACCGGCGGCAACCTGGGCACCGTGACCTCCCAGCAGGTCAAAAACGGAGCCTCCATCACCGGCTCGGGCAACTTGTCGTACACCTGTGGCCCGGTGGTGCTGTCTGTGTTGGCCGGAACGCCCACCCTCAAAGCCACGCTACAGCCCTCGGTCAGCGGCTTGACTCTGAAAAACGGTGCCCATGCCATTCCCTACCAGGTGTTCAGCAACCCGGGCCTGAGCACGGCGTACAGCGGCGGGCTGGTGGTCATCAACCTGAACGGCAGCAGTTTGCTGTCTCTTCTGAACACGGCCGGTGGACAGGTGCCCATTTATATCGCCACGACACCGGGGGCGAATATTCCTGCGGGTACCTACACCGACACCCTGCAACTCACCTGGGCGTACCAGAATATTTGTGAGGGTCTGGTCAACCTGGGAGGGCTGTGCCTGGGTGTCTTGAACAACGGCTCGGTCACCC
>NZ_JBWMAX010000207.1:0-1233 GCF_056521385.1 Rhodoferax sp. RT5P35
GGGCCAGCCACTCGCCCATTTGCCATTGGTACTGGCCGTCGTGCAGCCACTCGATGGTTTGTTGGTGGTTGCCCGACCAGGCCAGGTGCGCGCCGAAGACCAGGCCGGTGTGCTCGGTACTGCCGGGCGTGGTGACCACCGCGCCGGGAAAGCAGTCGTGCGAGGTGCGGCCCCGGCGGTTTTCGCGCCGCCACTGGTTGCGGCCCAGGGTGTCGGTTTGCAGCAGAAATTCGTGGTTGTGCTGGCCCGCGTACGAGCGCACGGTGGCCGCGTCGCCGGGCAGGGGCAGGGTGCCTGCGGCCAGCCATTGCACGTCGATGTCCGCATCGCCCAGGTTGGTCAGCGTGGTCTGCAGCGTGAGCACATCGGTATTTGCGTCCAGCGCCATCGACACGTTAAAGCGCAGCTGCGCTACCGCGTCGGTGAGGTGCAGCACCAGGGCGCTGCCGGGGGTGGTCCATTCCACCTCGCACTGGGTGATGGCCTGGGCGAAGTCCAGCCCGGCCCGGTGCGCCAGCAGTGCGCTTTGGCCGAACCAGCCCACGCCGAAGGTGGGCAGCACGGTGAGCGGCTGGTCGAAGTCGAGCATGAAGGACGGCAGCGGGCGGGTGCCGCGCAGCGCCTGGCCCGGGGTGTTGCCATCGGGCAGGCGCGGGCCCCAGTAGCGCCACAGGGGTGCTTCACCAGGCGGGCATTCGAGCACCAGGGAGCTGTGGCGGCTGTGCAGGAGGAGGAATTCAGCGGTCATTTTTTCGGTCAGGCGGCGTGGGGAATCAACATATCGGCAATGGGGATGCGGCGCTCCAGCGCGTGGCCCTTGTCGTCAAACACATGCATGGCGGCTGCGGGCAGCGATACCGCCACGCGCTGGCCGGGGTCGGCGTGGAACTGGCCGGGGGCTTTGACCACCAGGGGCTGGTTGGCTACACCGCTGTCAAGAAACAAAGAGGTGGACTCGCCCAGGCGCTCTTGCCAGTGCACCTGGCGCGTGATGCTTTGGGTGGCGGTGCCCAGCAGGGTGTGCTCGGGGCGGATGCCGATGGTGACGGGCTGGCCGGGCTGCAGCGCGCTGCCGTCCACCATGGCTTCCACCACCTCACCGCCGGTGAGCTGCACCTTGGCGATGTCGCTGCGGCCCTCGACCAGGCGGCCCTCCAGGAAGTTCATCTTGGGCGAGCCGATGAAGCCCGCCACAAACAGGTTGCGGGGCCGGTGGTACAGCTCCAGCGGGCT
>NZ_JBWMAX010000020.1:0-62416 GCF_056521385.1 Rhodoferax sp. RT5P35
GTCGATCTGGTCGTAGGCCTTGGCCTGGCCACCGAACTTGGCTGCCAGCACGGTGGTGATGGCGGCGGTCAGTGTGGTTTTGCCATGGTCAACGTGGCCGATCGTGCCCACATTGACGTGGGGCTTGGTGCGTGCGAACTTTTCTTTTCCCATTTTTCAACTCTCCAAGGAGCTCCGAAAAAAATAAACCAAATTTACACAACCGTCGCACCTACTGGATTCGGCGCGTCTTCAAGATGCTGGTGCCCATTCCGGGAATCGGACCCGGGACCTCTCCCTTACCAAGGGAGTGCTCTGCCACTGAGCCAAATGGGCACTTGTTACGTTGCTACGGAAGGCCCGAAGCAACACAACCTTAACTTTTCACTACTTCCTATTGACAAACGCCTTTGGAGCGGGAGACGGGAATCGAACCCGCGTCATTAGCTTGGAAGGCTAGGGTTCTACCATTGAACTACTCCCGCGTTCGAATGCCTGCGCATCCAAGGCGAAACATTCACGCCAAACCCAAAACCCGCTTGTCAATACTTTAAAAACTGGCTACTGGTGCTGCCGCTACTGGCGTTTCGCTGGTGGAGAGGGCTGGATTCGAACCAGCGTACTCGTAAGAGGGCAGATTTACAGTCTGCTGCCATTAACCACTCGGCCACCTCTCCGGCGAAGCCTTAGATTATAGCACAGAGTTTTAGCGTGTTGGCGACTCCGTGCTTAACAGCTTTCTATGATAACCCGTTGTGGAGGCCTCTGGCTTCGGGCTGCTTGATTTTGTTTTCATTGTGTGTGCGACCAGTCGATGGCGATTGCGCCCGACTGCTGCAGAAAGCTGTTGGCTTGCCGAAAGTGGCCGCAACCTATGAATGACGTGGGCGGGCGCAATGCAGAGAGAGGCGACGGATGGTTGGATTGCAACACCAGAATCTGGTTGCCATGGGCTTTAGCGACGTGCTGGACCAATGGTGCTTTGGTCTGGGCATGGGCTCCCCATAGGAGGTAAACGCAGGCTGGAGCCGTTTGTGCAACGCGCATGACAACCGCGTCCGTCAGCGCTTCCCAGCCGCGTCTGGCGTGGCTGGCGGGAAGTCCATCTTCGACCGTCAAACAGGTATTGAGCAGCAAAACGCCTTGTTTGGCCCAGCCGGTCAGCGATCCACCCTTCGCGAGAGGTGGCATGCCTTCTTGCTGGAGTTCTTTGAAAATGTTGCGCAGCGAGGGCGGCGGCAGGATGCCGGGCGCAACCGAAAATGCCAGTCCTTCGGCCTGACCTGGGCCGTGGTAAGGGTCTTGCCCCAGGATGACCACCTTGACGGCGCTCAGCGGCGTAAGCGCAAGAGCCCGCAAGGGCTGTGGTGGGTAGATCTTGGCGTTCTCGGCCAGGCGCTGGTTAAGGAACTGGCCGAGCTGCTGGCCATGCGCCGAGGCCAGAAAGTCCGCCAGGCAAGCTTGCCAGTCGGAGGCGACGCTGGTTTTCAGCGGCGGCCAACTCTGTAGGCCATCTTCTCGATAGAGAGGCATTGCGGGCAGCTTATTGGGTGTCGAAAAGGCTTGCCAGCGCTACGCCCGGGTCTGCTGCGCGCATAAAGGCTTCGCCGACCAGGAATGCATGGATGTTTGCGTCGCGCATGCGCTGTACATCGGCCGTGGTCAGAATGCCGCTTTCGGTGACCAGCAGGCGGTCCGCGGGCACGTCTTTTTGCAGGGCCAGCGTGGTGTCCAGGCTGACTTCGAAGGTACGCAGATTGCGGTTGTTGATGCCGATCAGCGGGGTTTTCAGTTTCAGGCTGCGCTGCAGTTCAGCGGCATCGTGCACTTCCACCAGTACGGCCATGTCCAGCGAGCGGGCGATGGCCTCCAGTTCGGCCATGTGGCCATCGTCCAGGGCTGCGGCGATCAGCAGGATGCAGTCGGCTCCCATGGCGCGGGATTCATAGACCTGGTAGGCATCCACGATGAAGTCTTTGCGCAGCACCGGCAGTTGGCAAGAGGCGCGCGCTTGTTTCAGGTAGTCCACCTGGCCCTGGAAGAATTGTTTGTCAGTGAGCACGGACAAACAGGCCGCACCATATTCGGCGTAGCTTTGGGCGATGTCGGCGGGGATGAAGTCGGCACGCAGAACGCCTTTGGAGGGACTGGCTTTTTTGATCTCGGCGATGACAGCAGCCTGCCCGGCGGCGATTTTTTTGCGCATGGCACCCACAAAGTCGCGGGTCAGCACGCGGGATTCTGCGTCGGCACGCATGTCTGCCAGGGAGGTGCGGCGCATCGCTGTGGCGATTTCTGTGCGCTTAACTGTGATGATTTGTTCGAGGATGTCAGACATGAAAGGGCTCAGGCGGGTTCAGCGGGAATGCCGCTGCATTATCCATCCCGGCCATTTAGGGCAGCTCGGCGCTTCCCATGCGGGCTACGATGGTGGAGGCGCGGCTGCCCAGATAGCCGGAATTGGGCAGTTTTTCAAAATACTTGGGTCGGGGCAGCATGACCGCCAGCCGGGCGGCTTCGAACGCACTGAGGCGGGACGCGGGTTTGCGGAAGTAGTGTTGGGCAGCGGCTTCTGCACCAAACACGCCTTCGCCCCACTCGACGTTGTTCAGGTAGATCTCCAGGATGCGCTGCTTGTCCAGCAGATGCTCCAGCAGCATGGTCAACACGAACTCCTGGCCCTTGCGCAGCAGCGTGCGTTCGCCTGACAGCAGCAGGTTTTTTGCCAGTTGCTGGGTGATGGTAGAGCCGCCAATCACTTTGGGGGGCTTGGGTGTGGCGCTTGCTTTGGCCTTGGCCGGGGTAGCCAGTTTGACAGCGCGTTCCTGGGCTTTTTCGTTCTTTTGCCAGGCTTTTTCCAGCGCCTCCCAGTCCACGCCGTCATGGTTGGTAAACGTGCCGTCCTCTGAGGCGATGACGGCGCGTTTGAGGTTGTCGGAAATCTGACTATATGGCACCCACTCCTGCCGCCAGCGCAACTGCGTGTCGTCGCCGGTCAGCAGCCGCCAGGCTTCCGACCGTTCAAACGCAGTGGATTGCGGATCCACCACCAGCATCAGGGCGATGCGGCCGACAAAAAACAGTTGAAGTGCCAGTGCGGCAAAAGCCACCAGCACCAGCCAGCGCAGTACGGGGCGCATCGCGTCAACCCAGCGTGGCGCGCAGCTCGGCCAGCACTTTGGCAGAGGGGGGCCGCACGCCGCGCCACAGCAAAAAGCCCTCGGCGGCCTGCTCGACCAACATGCCCAGGCCGTCGCGTGCAATGGCACCGTGCGCGCGGGCCCAGTCCATGAAGCCCGCGGCCGCCGGGCCGTACATCATGTCCAGCGCCAGCGTACCGGGCTGGAGTACCTTGGGCGACACCGGTACGGCCGAGCCGCTCAGGCTGCTGGCGGTGGCGTTGACCACCACGTGGTAAGGCGTTTGCACGGCGGCCAACTCGGCGCTGTCCACCAGCACACCGTGCGCCTGGGCCAGCGCGGCGTGGCGTGCGACCAGGGCCTCGGCTTTGCCCAGGCTGCGGTTGGCCACGGTGATGCGACGGGCCTGGGCGGCAATCAGCGGCCCCAGCACCCCGGCGGATGCGCCCCCGGCGCCGATCAGCAGCACGTCGCGCCCGGCCAGAGCCACTCCGGCGTTGTTCTGGATGTCGTTGACCAAGCCTGCACCATCGGTATTGTCAGCGTGGATACCTCCATCGCGGAAATGCAGGAAGTTGCTGGCCCCGGCCAGTTGGGCGCGTGGGGACTGGTGGTCGGCGACTGCGGCGGCTTCAAACTTGAAGGGCACGGTGACGTTGCAGCCCAGCCCGCCCTCGGCGCGGAAGGCGGCAATGGCTTGCGCAAAGCCGTCCAGCGGCACCAGGCGCTTGTCGTACTGCAAGCTGTGGCCCATCAAAGCGGCAAACCGGCTTTGGATCCACGGCGACCGGCTGTGTTCTATCGGGTTGCCCATCACGCAATAGCGGTCCATACAGGTACTTTCTGTCTGAAAAAAGAAATTCAGGAGGTCAGGGGGTGGTGCCGACTTTGGTTTCCAGCGTCTGGTCGCGGGTAAAGCGAAATCGCGATACCACCACCAACTGGTCTACCTTAGCCCGCATGGCATCGCTGAACATGCCAAACGGCCCGGCATTGCGCACGATGGCTTCTGCGCGTCGGTCCAGGGTGCGGTTGCCCGAGCTCTCGGCAATCTGGGTGGCCAATACCTGGCCGTCAAAGTTGACGGTGACGATCATGGTCAGCGCGCCATACAGCTTTTTGCCCGCCACCTCGGGGAAGTTTTCGGTGCCCCGGTCTTCCACCCGGCGGCGCAGATTGTCGTAATACACCGCATACACCTCTTCGCGCGTGGAGGGGCTGACGTAGCGGCGCTTGGGGCGGGCGTTTTCTTGGTTGATGCGCCGCTCAATCTCGGCCAGCAGATTCAGCAACTGGCGGCGTTTTTCTTCTTGCGCGGCGGCTTCGGGCGAATTGCTGGCCTTTTTGGGGTCCGGGATGGGCAGGCTTGCCAGTTGCTGGGTCACCTGCGCCAGCAGCATGGTTTGCTGTTGCTGCATCGCGTCCATCTTGCGCTGCGTGGCCTCCATCGTTTCGCCCAGGTCGGTGATGGCCGACGGCGGCAGCGGCGTGGTGGCGCGGCCCGCATCTGCCTCGCCGCCCCCGGCCAGTGAGGCCTGGGCGATGGCCGTGGCGCGGTCGGGCGGGGTGGTGGATTTGGCGTTGACCAAAATCACCTCCAGCGGCGTGTCCTGGAACACCCGGTTGAAGGATTCGGGGTCGATGAAGCGCAGCGTCAGCAGTACCGCGTGCAGGGTGATGGACACCCCCAGCGCCAGCTGCAGTGCGGTGAAGTTGCGTAGGAAGCGCCAGCTCACGGTGCAGGTTCGGCGGCGGATGCGGCGGCGGCCTCGGGCTCGTCCATGTCGACGGCGATGGCAATCGGCCCGGAGGTGGTGTCGTCCTCTTCCTCTTCTTCTGCGTCTTCCGCTGCACCGACGGGGGCATCGGCGGCCACCTCGACCGGCGTGTCCAGCCGCTCGACCACGGTGCCGTGTACGTCCAGCGTGATCTCGTCAATGTCGCCCAGCTTGACCCGTACCTTGGCTCCGCGCGGCGCGTCGCCCAGTACCGGCAGCACCAGCGGCAAATCATCCGCGCGGACCATGCCGTCTTTGAAGACCGTGCCGACGATCTCGGTGATGGCGTTCTGCTGCAGGTACTTCAGCGTCCAGAAGCGCTCCATCGCGCCTTGGTAGCCGTTGTAGGTGGCGTAGGCCGCGTCAAACATCGAGATGATGGAGAACAGGTCAGCATCTTTGGGCTTGAACGGTGCGGCCAGGGCTGCGGTTTTTCCGTGCTGGGCGCAGGCGATGATTTGCCACTGGTTGACCAGGTCGGTATAGCGGCGCAGGGGCGAGGTGCTCCAGGCATAGCTTTTGACCCCGATGCCTGCGTGCGGCAGCGCCTTGGTGCCCATGCGCACTTTCACGCCGGGCAGCAGGCTGGCCTGGCTGCGGTAGATGCCGGGCACACCGTTCTCGGCCATCCAGTTGCCCCAGGTGCTGTTGGCCAGGATCATGGCCTCGGCCACCATCAAGTCCAGAGGCGCACCGCGCTGGCGGGTGGTGATTTGCACCTGTTCGTCGCCGACCGGCTCGTCGTCGGTCTTGCCAACCAGCTTGAAGTTGTAGTCGGGCCGGTTGAAGTTCTCGGGTTTGCCGCGCACCACTTCGCGCTGGGCTTTGAGGTGTTTGGCGAGCTTGTATAAAAATGATAGCTGCTCGCGCAGATTAAATATGGGCTGGAGGCCTATTTCATGCTCAAAATCAGGATTTTCCAGCCACTCGGCAGTGACCAGGGTGTCGAGCTGGTCGTGTCGCAGGTTGGCGGCAATGTGCACCCGCTCCAGTTTCGTCTCAGTGGCGGTGATCTCCAGCGTGGCCTCATCCAGCGTGGCGTACAGCGACACGGCGGGGCAGTCTCGGCCCTCTTGCAGGGTGTAGTTTTGCACCACCGCATCGGGCAGCATGGTCAGCTTGTAGCCTGGCATGTAGACGGTGGACAGGCGGGCGCGGCCCAACTGGTCAATGGCGCTGCCGGGCGTGATGGCCAAGCCGGGTGCGGCAATGTGGATGCCCAGCGTGACCGTGCCCGTGCCCAGGCCCTGCACCGACAGCGCATCGTCGATCTCGGTGGTTTGCGAGTCGTCAATGGAAAACGCCTGTGCGGTGGACAGCGGCAGATCGTCCACTATCTGTGGCGCGTCCAGGGCCGGGAAGCCCGTGCCCTTGGGGAAGTTTTCCAGCAAAAACCGCCGCCAGTGGAACTGGTAGGGCGAGTCGATGGCCCCGGCGTGCTGTAACAGCACCAGTGGTGCCTTGTGGGTGGCGCGCGATGCCTCCACCACGGCTTTGTATTCCGGGCCGTTTTTATCGGGTTTAAACAGTATTTTGTAGAGCTGCTCACGCACGGCTGGCGGGCACTGGCCCTGGCTTAGCTCCTCTGCCCAGCGCTCAATTTGCATAGCAAGCTGCTGTTTTTTCTCGATGGCGGCCAGCGCCAATTGCAGGATCTCGGCCGAGGCCTTGCGAAACCGCCCTTTGCCTGCGCGGCGAAAGTAGTGCGGCGCGTCAAACAGGCGCAGCAGCATGGCGGTTTGCTGCTCCAGTGTGGCGTTAAGGCTGAAATAGTCGCGCGCTAGGTCGGCAAAGCCAAAGTCGTCCTCGGGGGCGAACTCCCAGGCCATCTCCAGCTCAATGTCGGCGGCAACCAGCTGGGCACCCTGTAACAGGATGGCGGGCGTGGGCTTGTCGAACTTCAGCAACAAGTTGGCGGCCTTGACCTTGACCCGCTTGCCACTGTCGAGCTCGACCTGCGCGGACGACTCCGCTTCGGACAAGATGCGTCCGGCCATGAATTTTCCGGCTTCTTCAAATAATGCAAACATGGACTGAATTCTCCCATGATGAACGGCCTGTTTATTTGGGCGATGGACCGGGCAGCAGGTTGAGAAAGCGAAACACCCCGTCGATATGCGTGTCGAAGTCGCTCAGCGCGTGGTCGCCGCCCTCCAGCAGCGTGGGGTGGGCGCTGGCGTAGCGGGCCGCCATTTCGCGCCAGTCCAGCACCTCGTCGCCCTTGGCGACCAGCACCTGGTAGCGTTCGGGCGGGGGCTGGTTGTGCAGGGTCAGGGCCTGCAATTCGCCGATGAAGGCGGGTTCAAAATAAAAACGCTCTTTGGGGTTTTGCCAGCTGGTTTGCTTACCGATGTGCCGGGCCAGGTCCCGCGCCGGGTTCACAGCTGGGTTGAGTAACACGGCTTTGCAGCGGGTGTGTTCGGCCACCCAGGTGGCATAAAAGCCGCCCAGTGATGAGCCGACCACGGCCATCGTTGCCCATGGCCATTCGGCAACGCCTTGGCGCAGCAGGGCCATGGCTTCCTTGGGCGAGGGCGGCAACTGCGGACACCACCAGGTCACGCCAGGGTGCTGGATCTGCACGCGCGCGGCAACCTGCCGGGCCTTCGCCGACTGCGGCGACGAGCGAAATCCATGGAGATAAAGAAGATGGGTGGCGAATTGTTGCGTAAGCATACAAAGATGCTATCAAAATTGTATGCACTTGCCGCTTGGATGCGGTTGGTTTAGCGGCTAACATTGCTATGGCTTTCTATGGGGGCGCACGTCCCCAGCAGACTAAATACAAAAATCCATGGCTGAACGATCCTCTGCCGAAATTGCGCGTGAAACTTTCAAGCTGCTCAGCCTTAAAAAGCTGGCTCCTACGCCTGAAAACTACCAAATCCTCTACCACGAGGTTGCAGGCACCATGGTGCCTGCACACTTTCCGTTTGATCGGCTGCGTCTGGTAGCGGCGGCATTGCCCGCTAAAAACCCGGGCCAGCAAAAACAATGCGGTTTGTTGCAGTCTGCCATCAACCAAGGCAGTTGGGACGGCGTGCAAAACGCGCTGGTGGGCTATGCCGGTTTTGGCATGGTCAGCACTGCGCCCAGTGGCAACTCGGGGTTTGGCGACAGCGGTTTTGGGTCGCCAGCCAGCTCTTCCAGCGCCCACAGTAACCCGGCGCTGACTCCCGAGTTCATGGAGCAAATCGCCCGCCTGATCGACAACGCTCTGCCTGCACTGGGTACCGACGATCCGCGCTTTGTGGAGCAGGCCCGCGAGCTGCTGGCGTTTATTCGCCAACCGGTGCCGGATTTGCCGCGCACCAAAACCATGCTGGCCAACTTCACCCACCGGTTGTCGTTCACGGCCGAAGACCAGTTCGAGATCAAAAACGCTTTGCTGCAGCTATTGCACCTGGTGTTTGCCAATATTGGCGAGCTGTGCATGGACGACCAATGGCTGCGCGGCCAGATCGACGCGTTGGTGGTGGCATCCACCCCGCCCCTGAGCCTGCGCCGCCTGGACGATGTGCAGCGTCGGCTGGTGGACGTGATCGCCAAGCAGTCAGAAGCCAAGGCGCGCGCTTTTGAAGCCCAGACGCAAATGCGCCAGCTGCTGGCCGCATTTGTGGACCGGCTGTCGCTGATGGGCGAGTCCAGCGGCATCTACCATGGCCGGATTGAAGAGTGTGCGCGCCAGATTGAGCGGGTGCAGACCATCGAAGAGTTGGGCCCGGTACTGCAAACCGCCCTCAGCGCCACCCGCAGCATGGCCCTGGACACGCAAGACTCACGTGACCAGCTCCAGGCCATGCGCGAAAAAACCGAGCTGGCCGAAGCCGAAATCAGCAAGCTGCACCTGGAGCTGGACCGCGTCAGCGCCCAGGCGCGGCATGATCCGCTCACTGGTGCCCTTAACCGCCGCGGCATGGACGAGGCCATCCAGCGGGAAATCGCCAATGCCCGGCGCAAAGGCACGCCGCTGTGCCTGGCGCTGCTGGATATCGACAACTTCAAAAAGCTCAATGACGATCTGGGCCATGAAGCGGGAGACGAGGCCCTGACCCATCTGTCCAATGTCACCCGTGAATCCATGCGGCCGCAAGACACCCTGGCCCGCTACGGTGGCGAAGAATTCGTCATCGTGCTGCCCGACACCTTGCTCGAGCTGGGTGTGGCTACCTTGACCCGGCTGCAGCGCGAGCTGACCAAAAAATTCTTTTTGCGCGACAACCAGAAGGTGCTGATCACTTTCAGCGCCGGGGTGGCGCAACTGGCCGAAGACGAGTCGGGTAGCGACTGCATCAAACGCGCCGACCAGGCCATGTACCTGGCCAAGCGCAACGGCAAGAACCGCGTCCTGGCGGGCTAGCGGACTGGCGAGCTAGTTGCACGCAGCCGCGATAATCGCGGAATGTCTGTTGTTTTTGAAAAACCTCCGCTGTGGCAGCGCATCGGGCCGCTGTTTCGCGGCTTTGATGGTCCGCTAGCGTTTGCCGTCTTCATGCTGGTCTGTGCGGGCCTGCTCACCATGTATTCCTCAGGTTACGACCACGGTACGCGATTTGTGGACCATGGGCGCAATATGTTACTAGCGGGGGCAATCCTGTTTGTGGTGGCGCAAATCCCGCCGCAGCGGCTGATGGCGTTTGCCGTGCCGCTGTACACCGTGGGTGTGGCCCTGCTGATTGCGGTGGCCATTTTTGGCGTGACCAAAAAAGGGGCCCGGCGCTGGCTTAACCTGGGTATCACCATCCAGCCGAGTGAAATTCTCAAAATCGCCATGCCCTTGATGCTGTCCTGGTGGTTCCAGCGGCGCGAGGGGCAGTTGCGGCCACTGGACTTTTTGGTGGGAGGCTTGCTGCTGGCGGTGCCGGTGGCGCTGATTGTCAAGCAGCCGGACCTGGGCACGGCCATTCTGGTCATGACTACCGGACTGTCGGTGCTGTTTTTTGCCGGGTTGAGCTGGAAACTCATCTTGCCGCCGGTATTGCTGGGGCTGGTGGCGATTGGCCTGGTGGTGTGGAATGAACCCGCATTGTGCGCCGACGGGGTGCGCTGGATAGTGCTGCACGACTACCAACAGCAGCGCATCTGCACCCTGATGGACCCCAGCCGCGACCCGCTAGGCAAGGGCTTTCACATCATCCAGGGCATGATCGCCATCGGCTCGGGCGGCGTGCTGGGCAAGGGCTTTATGCAGGGTACGCAGACCCACCTGGAATTTATCCCCGAGCGCACCACCGACTTTATTTTTGCGGCTTTTTCCGAAGAATTCGGCCTTGTCGGCAACCTGCTGCTGATCACCGGGTTTTTGTTTCTGATCCTGCGTGGGCTGGTGATTGCCATGGATGCGCCGACCTTGTTTTCGCGCCTGTTGGCGGGCAGCGTGACCCTGATCTTCTTCACCTACGCCTTCGTCAATATGGGCATGGTCAGCGGCATCTTGCCAGTGGTCGGCGTGCCTTTGCCCTTTATCAGCTACGGCGGCACGGCCATGGTCACGCTGGGCCTGGGGCTGGGCATTCTGATGTCGATCGCCAAAGCCCGGCGTTTGGTGCAGTCCTGACGCGGGCAGGGGGATCGCCGTGAGGCCTGCGGCCCCTGTGTTCCAGGCCTAGAATGCATAGATGATCTCTCGCGAACCCACCCTAGAACGTCTTGCCATTGCCCAATCGCTCCTGCTGGAGCCTTTTGGCCTGACACCCGCCCATCTGAGCCGCGCGCTGGCCGAAATTACCGCGCACAAGGTGGACGATGCCGACCTGTACTTCCAGTACACCCGCAGCGAAGGCTGGAGCCTGGAGGAGGGCATCGTCAAAACCGGCTCCTTCAGCATCGACCAGGGCGTGGGTGTGCGGGCTGTTAGCGGCGAAAAAACCGCCTTCGCTTACTCCGATGACATTTCGGAAGCGGCCCTGCTCGACGCGGCCCGTACTGTAAGGTCTATTTCGGCTGCAGCGCAGAACAAGCGTGCAAAGGTAGCTACACAAAAAGTAGCAAAAAGCCGCAGCCTGTACCTCGGTGTTGACCCCATCGCCACGCTGGACAGCACCGCCAAAGTCAAACTGTTGGAGCGGGTGGAAAAGCTGGCGCGCGCCAAAGACCCGCGCGTGGCCCAGGTGATGGCCGGGCTGGCTGCCGAATACGACGTGGTGATGGTCGCCCGTGCCGACGGCACCTTGGCCGCCGACGTGCGTCCGCTGGTGCGCCTGAGCGTCACGGTCATCGCCGAGGCCACCGTCAAGGGTGTTGTGCGCCGCGAAATGGGTTCGGGCGGCGGCGGTGGTCGCTTTGGCCTGGCCTACTTTGACGATGCCATGCTCAATGAATACGTGGATGCCGCCGTGCATGCCGCCCTGACCAACCTCGAATCCCGCCCCGCCCCTGCGGGCGTGATGACCGTGGTGCTGGGTTCCGGCTGGCCTGGCATCTTGCTGCACGAAGCCATCGGCCACGGGCTGGAAGGCGACTTCAACCGCAAGGGCTCCAGCGCGTTCAGTGGCCGCATCGGCCAGCGCGTGGCCGCCAAGGGCGTGACGGTGCTGGACGACGGCACAATTTCCGACCGTCGCGGCTCGCTGAATGTGGACGATGAGGGCTGTGCCAGCCAGCGCAATGTGCTGATCGAAGACGGCATCTTGAAGGGCTACATCCAGGACGCAATGAATGCCCGCCTGATGGGTGTCAAACCCACCGGCAATGGCCGTCGCGAGAGCTACGCCCACATTCCCATGCCGCGCATGACCAACACCTACATGCTGGGGGGCGACAAAGACCCGCAAGAAATCATTGGCAGCATCAAAAAAGGCCTGTACGCCAGCAACTTTGGCGGTGGCCAGGTGGACATCACCTCGGGCAAGTTTGTGTTTTCGGCCAGCGAAGCCTACTGGGTGGAAAACGGCAAGATCCAGTACCCGGTCAAAGGTGCGACCATCGTCGGCAGCGGCCCCGAGTGCCTGAAGAAGGTCAGCATGATCGGCAACGACATGAAGCTTGACCCCGGTGTAGGCACCTGCGGCAAAGAAGGCCAGAGCGTACCGGTAGGTGTGGGCCAGCCCACCTTGCGCATCGACGGCCTGACGGTCGGCGGCACGGCCTAAGCCGTCTGTGTTACATTGAAAAGCTATGCATCAAAGCGTGTTTGCCTACTTTTACTTTTGGTTCTCGGTCCCCGGCGGATGAGAGGCTAAGTTGTAGACAAGCAAGCACTCATAAAAACCGCCGGAGCCCCAAGCTCTCAGGCGGTTTTTTTTCGTTCCTTTTTCCTCCCATTTCCCTTTTTCATACAAAACCCACAGGAGCCGCCCATGAATGCAAAGACCCACCCTAGCAGCGACAACTGGTATGCGAGCGTCGAAAAAACCAGCAAAACCGACGACGAACGCATCAAGGACATCACCGTGCTACCCCCTCCAGAACACCTCATCCGCTTCTTCCCCATCAGCGGCACGCCGGTCGAGACGCTGATTTCCAGCACCCGCAAAAACATCCACAACATCATGGCTGGCAGCGACGACCGCCTGCTGGTGGTGATTGGCCCGTGCTCCATCCACGACCCGGCCGCGGCGCTGGATTACGCCCGCCGTCTGGTCGTGCAGCGTGAGAAATACGCCGACACGCTGGAGATCGTGATGCGCGTCTACTTCGAGAAGCCCCGCACCACCGTGGGCTGGAAGGGCCTGATCAACGACCCTTACTTGGATGAAACCTACCGCATCGACGAAGGCCTGCGCATCGCCCGCCAGTTGCTGATCGACATCAACCGCCTGGGCCTGCCCGCCGGTAGCGAGTTCTTGGACGTGATCTCGCCCCAGTACATCGGCGACCTGATCTCCTGGGGCGCGATTGGCGCACGTACCACCGAAAGCCAGGTGCACCGCGAGTTGGCCTCCGGCCTGTCGGCCCCCATCGGCTTCAAAAATGGCACCGACGGCAATATCCGCATCGCCACCGATGCCATCCAGGCTGCGGCGCGCGGCCACCACTTTTTGTCGGTGCACAAAAATGGCCAGGTCGCCATCGTGCAGACCAACGGCAACAAGGACTGCCACGTCATTCTGCGCGGCGGTAAGGCCCCTAATTACGATGCCGCCAGCGTGGCTGCGGCCTGCGCCGAGCTTAGCGCCGCCCAGATGCCCGCTACCTTGATGGTCGATTGCAGCCATGCCAACAGCAGCAAGCAGCACGCAAAGCAAATCGAGGTGGCCCGCGACATCGCAGGCCAGGTGGCCGGCGGTTCGCGCCAGGTGTTCGGCCTGATGGTCGAAAGCCACCTGGTCGAAGGTGCCCAAAAGTTCACCCCCGGCAAGACCGACCAGAAGTCTTTGGCTTACGGCCAGAGCATCACCGATGCCTGCCTGGGCTGGGACCAGTCCTTGCAAACGCTGGAAATTTTGTCTGCCGCGGTCCAGGCCCGTCGGGTAAGCTGATGCTGCAACAACAGGCCCGCGTCCATGCGGAGTGGGCCTGTTTTTTTGTAAACGGAGCAGCAGCATGGCACTGGATCGACCTATTTTCTGGCTGGGTTTGGCCGGGCTGTCACCGCAGCAGCGGGCCGCTTTGGTCGCCGTCTTGCCCTACCAGCCAACCAGCCTGCCTGCCTGGCGGGTGGCCAAATTTTCTGAGGCCGATGCCTGGTGCGTGAGCGGCGCGGCCGCCCGGCTGCACGACGACGGCACCCTGACCGTACCCGACAGCCGCAGCGCCGAGTCGGAAATGTTGCTCAAACTGGACCAGGTGGACCGGCCGCTGGCCTTCACCACGCCACTGGCTGTGCCGGAAATCGAGCCACTGACCACGTTCGAACCCGAATCCGAGCGCGCGGTGCGGATGGTGCTGAAAAAGTTCGAAGCCTGGCTGCAGCCTTTGCGGGCACAGTATTTTTTGGGGGCTTTGGTACACCAGAAAATGGAGCATCTGCCGCAGGCCGTGTACGAGCTGACGCACCAGACGGTTTTGTTGGCCGTGGTGGATATTCCCCGGCGGCGTATCGACTATTTGGTGGATGCCAGCCCGGTGCAGTTGGAGCAAGCCCAGTGGGATCCGCGTGCGGCCACCCCCGACGTGGTGCCTCCCCGGTTCAAGCAAGTGGGTTTGCGGGCGGTGATGTGGCAGTTTGCCCAGCACTCCGCCGCCGACCTGCTACCTGCAGCGTTCAAAACCGATGCTATCCGCCTGCTGCGCCCGCCCCAGGTGCCCGAGACCTGGCTCAAGGACTCCCTGCGCACGGTGTTGCGCGTGCTGGAAGCCGGCCCGGCCAGCCTGGAGCAATTGCTGCAAAGCGGTGTCAACCCCGAGCAACTGCTGCGCGAACTGGGCAGCTTGTATTTTGACGGCGCTGTGTCTACCGTTTTGGGTGATTTGCGGTGGTTGCCATCGGCCCACCAGCGCCCATCGGACCTCGGTTGACCGTCCTCTTTTAAAATTTAAGCCAAAAGTGTTTCCGGCGTAGATATTACCTGCGCTGTATGCTATTAGTTTTGTAGTGCGCTCAAGAGTTTGGCGTGGATTCCGCCAAAGCCGCCGTTGCTCATGCACAGGATGTGGTCGCCCGGCTGGGCGGCTGCCACCACCTGCGCCACCAACGCATCCACCGAGTCGGCCACCTGGGCCCGGTCGCCCATGGGCTCCAGGGCGCTGCGGGCATCCCAGCCCAGGCCGCCGCTGTGGCAAAACGCTAGGTCGGCATCTTCCAGGCTCGACGGCAATTGGGCCTTCATCGCCCCCAGTTTCATGGTGTTGCTGCGCGGTTCGAACACTGCCAGGATGCGCTGGTCCGGCCCGATACGGCGGCGCAGGCCGTCCACCGTGGTGCGGATGGCGGTGGGGTGGTGGGCAAAGTCGTCGTACACGGTGATGCCGTGTACGTTGCCGACTACCTCCATGCGCCGTTTTACGTTCTGGAACGCGCCCAGTGCCCGCGCCGCCACGTCGGCGGGTACGCCCACATGGTCGGCGGCAGCGATGGCGGCCAGCGCATTGAGCTGGTTGTGCACGCCGCCCAGCGCCCATTCCACCGTGGCCACCGGCTTGCCGCGTTGCAGCACCTGGAAGTTGTGCGGTTCGCCTTGGGCGGTGAAGTCGCTCACCGCCGCGCCAAAGCTGCGCACTTCGCTCCAGCAGCCTTGGTGCAGCACGCGGGCCAGGCTTTCCTCCAGCCCGTTGGTGACCACCCGGCCGGTGCTGGGCACGGTGCGCAGCAGGTGGTGGAACTGGCGTTCAATGGCGGGTAGGTCGTCAAAAATATCAGCGTGGTCGAACTCCAGGTTGTTCAGCACCACGGTGCGTGGGCGGTAGTGCACAAACTTGCTGCGCTTGTCAAAAAAGGCAGTGTCGTACTCGTCGGCCTCGATCACAAAGGTCTTGCCCGCACCCAAACGGGCGGACACCCCGAAATTTAGCGGCACGCCGCCCACCAAAAAGCCTGGCTGCAGCCCGGCGTGTTCCAGTACCCAGGCCAGCATTGCGGTGGTGGTGGTTTTGCCGTGGGTGCCTGCCACCGCCAGCACATGGCGGCCTTGCAATACGTGTTCGGCCAGCCACTGCGGGCCGCTGGTGTAGGGCAGGCCTGCATCCAGAATGGCTTCCATCAGCGGAAATTTAGGGCTGCCGTCGGCGGCACGGGCGCGCGACACCACGTTGCCGACCACGAACATGTCGGGCTCCAGCGCCAACTGGTCGGCCGAGAAACCTTCGATCAGCCCGATGTCCAGCGCGCGCAGTTGGTCGCTCATGGGAGGATAAACCCCCGCGTCGCAGCCCGTCACCCGGTGCCCAGCTTCCCTCGCCAAGGCGGCCAAACCCCCCATGAAGGTGCCGCAAATACCCAAAATATGAATGTGCATGCGGGGATTTTAGGGGTGGCCCTGGTTGCAACCCGGATCGGCAAAAAGGGCAGAATCACGAACATGGATGCACTGACTTTAGAGATCGCCGAGACGGCCGCCCGCATGGTGGTCGAAGAAGGCCTGGAATACGGCCCGGCCAAGCGCCGCGCCGCCTCGCAACTGGGCGCAGGCCGCGCGGCTTTGCCCGGCAACGATGCCGTGGAAGACGCGGTGCGGGCCTATATCGACCTGTTTTGTGGCGACACCCAGCCCGCCGAGCTGCGTGCCTTGCGCCAATTGGCCCTGACCTGGATGGAGCGCATGGAGCAGTTTCGGCCGCACTTGTGCGGTGCGGTGTGGCAGGGTACGGCCACGCGCTTGTCGGACGTGGCGATCCAGCTGTTTTGCGACGACTCCAAATCCGCCGAGATTGCGCTGATCGACCACCGCGTGCCCTACACCCCGGCCACTGTCACCGGGTTTCGCGGTGAGCCGGTGGAGGCCTTGGGTTTTGCGAGTCTGAGCCCGGAGCTGGGCGAGACGGTCGGTGTGCATTTCATGGTCTACGACCTGGACGACCTGCGCGGGGCCTTGAAGCCCGACTCCAAAGGCCGCTCCCCCAGGGGCGACACGGCCGCTGTGC
Organism: Rhodoferax sp. RT5P35; assembly: GCF_056521385.1. NCBI lineage: Bacteria > Pseudomonadati > Pseudomonadota > Betaproteobacteria > Burkholderiales > Comamonadaceae > Rhodoferax > Rhodoferax sp. RT5P35. Next base: position 16,358 of record NZ_JBWMAX010000020.1, read on the forward strand.
GCCGCTTGCTGGCGGAGGACGCGCCATGATGGCCGCTTCACGCCGTCGGCTCATGGCCGGAGTGGCCGCCGCTGCAGGACTGGCGGGCGCCGGTGTGGCGTGGTGGAGATACCAGCCCGCGCCCTTGCTGTCGGGTGTGGAAGACGCGCTGTGGCGGCTCAGTTTTGACACCCCTCAGGGCACGCCGCTGGCGATGCAGGCTTTGCGCGGTCGGCCCGTGCTGCTGAATTTCTGGGCCACTTGGTGCCCGCCGTGCGTGGAAGAAATGCCCATGATCGACCGTTTCTTTCAACAAAATGCGGCCAATGGCTGGCAAGTGCTGGGCTTGGCGGTGGACCAGCCCAGCGCGGTGCGCAGCTTTCTGCAAAAAACGCCGGTCAGCTATCCCATCGCCATGGCCGGTTTGGGCGGCACCGAGCTGGGGCGATCGCTGGGCAACCTGGCCGGGGGCTTGCCCTTTACCGTGGTTTTGGGTTCGGCGGGGACGGTGCTTCACCGTAAAATGGGCAGGGTTAGCCCTGCTGATTTACAGGTGTGGGCTGGGTTGAAATAGCGCATCCGGTGGCAGTTTGACCACCCTGCGGGCTGCTTTTTATGGCAGCCTGTCCACTGTAAATAAAAGAAATAAACGATCGTTGTGTGAAATTAGGGTAGATTCCACCCCTTTTCATGCATCGTGGCTGGAGGTTTTATGGATTTGCGCAAACTCAAAACGTTGATCGACTTGGTGTCTGATTCCAACGTGTCAGAACTGGAAATTACCGAAGCTGAGGGTAAGGTCCGTATCGTCAAGGGTGGCGGTGCGATGGTGTACCAAGCCGCACAACCCACCATGGTGGCGGCACCGGTCATGGCGGCGCCCCAGGCGGTGGATGTCGTTCCTGCCGCGCCTGCGGCACCGGCCGGCCATGTGGTCAAGTCGCCGATGGTGGGCACTTTCTACCGTTCGTCCAGTCCCGGTGCCAAGTCTTTTGTGGAAGTGGGCAGCCAAGTCAAGGAAGGCGACACCATCTGCATCATCGAAGCGATGAAGATACTGAACGAAATCGAAGCCGACAAAGCGGGCACTGTGGTGCAAATGCTGTGCGAAAACGGCCAGGCCGTCGAGTACGGCCAGCCTTTGTACGTGATCGAGTAAACCCACAGAGTTTGGTGGCGCATGTTTAAAAAAATATTGATTGCAAATCGGGGGGAGATCGCCCTTCGCATCCAGCGGGCGTGCCGTGAAATGGGCATCAAGGCCGTCATGGTGTATTCCGAGGCGGATCGGGATGCCAAATACGTCAAATTGGCCGACGAGGCCGTGTGCATCGGGCCTGCGGCTTCGGCCTTGAGTTATCTGAACATGCCTGCGCTGATTTCGGCGGCCGAAGTGACCGATGCCGAGGCCATCCACCCCGGCTACGGTTTCCTCAGCGAAAACGCCGACTTTGCCGAGCGCGTGGAAAAAAGCGGCTTCCAGTTCATTGGGCCTACGCCTGAGAACATCCGCATGATGGGCGACAAGGTATCGGCCAAGCAGGCCATGATCAAAGCGGGCGTGCCCTGCGTGCCCGGCTCTGAAGGCGAGCTGTCGGACGACCCGGTGGTGATCAAGCGCACCGCCAAAGCGGTGGGTTACCCGGTCATCATCAAGGCCGCTGGCGGTGGTGGTGGGCGCGGCATGCGCGTGGTGCACACCGAGGCGGCGCTGATCAACGCGGTGCAAATGACCAAGGCCGAGGCCTTGGCTGCATTTAGCAACGGCGCGGTCTACATGGAGAAATACCTCCAGAACCCACGCCATATCGAAATCCAGATACTGGCCGACAAGTTCAAGAACGTGGTGTATCTGGGCGAGCGCGACTGCTCCATGCAGCGCCGCCACCAGAAGGTACTGGAAGAAGCGCCCGCACCCGGTATTCCCCGCAAACTGATCGAGCGCATTGGCGAGCGCTGTGCGGCCGCCTGCAAGAAAATTGGCTACCGGGGTGCCGGTACGTTTGAGTTCCTGTTTGAAAACGGGGAGTTTTATTTCATTGAAATGAACACCCGCGTGCAGGTCGAGCATCCGGTGACCGAGTTGATTACCGGGGTGGACATTGTGCGCACCCAGATCATGGTGGCGGCCGGTGAAAAACTGCCCTTCGCCCAGCGCCAGATCAGCATCCATGGCCATGCCATCGAATGCCGCATCAACGCCGAAGATGCATATAAATTTACGCCGTCGCCTGGCCGTATCACCATGTGGCACCCGCCCGGTGGTCCGGGTGTACGTGTGGATTCGCATGTTTACACAAACTATTACGTGCCGCCGAATTACGACTCCATGGTCGGCAAGATCATTGTGCACGGCGACACACGCGAGCAGGCCATGGCCCGTATGCGCACAGCTTTGCTGGAGACCGTGATCGAAGGCATCAACACCAACATCCCGCTGCACCGCGAACTGATGGTCGATGCCAAGTTCATGGCGGGTGGAACCAATATCCATTACCTGGAAGAGTGGCTCTCGCAGCACAAACGTTGAGCCCTATGTTTGAAATCAGTTTGATGTGCCCGCAAGACCGGGTTGAAGCTGTCAGCGACGCGCTGGATGCCCTGGACGCCCTGAGCGTGAGCGTGGAAGACGCGGACGCGCAGACCGATGCCGAGCAAGCCCTGTTTGGCGAACCTGGCATGCCACCCCCCAAAGACGGTTGGCAGCGTTCGCGCATCCAGGCGCTGTTTGCCACCGAAGCATTGGCACGCGAGGCGGCTAGCGTTTTGGCGGTGCAGGACTTTTTTGCGGGTTGTGACCTGCTGGGCATCGTTCCGGTGCCGGAGCAGGATTGGGTCCGGCTGACCCAGTCACAGTTTGCGCCGGTGGACATCACGCCAGAATTCTGGATTGTGCCGACCTGGCACGAACCACCTGCCCAGGCAACGCGGGTGATCCGCCTCGACCCGGGCCTGGCCTTTGGCACCGGTACCCATCCCACCACCCGTATGTGCTTGCGCTGGATTGCCAGGCAGAATGCGGGCGTTTTGGCGCGGGTACTGGACTATGGCTGTGGTTCGGGCATTTTGGCGATTGGTGCGGCCAAGTTCGGCGCGACCGACATCGATGCGGTGGATATTGACGGTGCGGCGGTGCAGTCCACGCTACTCAATGCCCACGCCAACCATGTGCAGCTCAAGGCCGGTTTGCCGGACCAGGCGCAAGGCGTGTACGGCACGGTGCTGGCAAATATTTTGGCGACACCGCTCAAGGTTCTGGCTCCACTGTTGTGCGCGCATGTGGCTCCTGGCGGTGCTTTGGTGCTGGCCGGTATTTTGGAGCGCCAGACCGACGAATTGAAGGCGGCTTATGCGCCGTACGCTGTACTCGAAGTTTTGGACAGCGAAGACGGCTGGGTCTTGATGACCGCCCGGTTCTAGGCCGCATCCTTTGTAGGCCCGTGCACGAAAGCCGCAGACCATGGCCTTGATCACGCGCTGTCCGGTGTGTGGAACACTGTTTAAAGTCGTTCCTGACCAGCTCCGCATCTCCGAAGGCTGGGTGCGCTGCGGCCATTGTGCGGAAATATTTGATGCTTCCGGTGATTTACAGCAAAGCGATGCTGAGCACCAATGGGTCCAGCCACTGGCCCCCTTGCCGGACCTGCCGCCAGAACCATCGATACCGGCATTTGTGCCGGTATGGATGCCTGAGCCTGTTCCTACGGCCCTGGCTGAGGCACCTCCTGCGCCTGCCAGCCTGCCCGATCCGGTGCAGGAGGCTCCCGGGCCGAGCGTGCCCATTGAGCTTTGCGCGGAGCCTGAAGCGGCGCTGATTCCTGAGCCAGAGCCTGTTGAGCCGCCTGAAACGCTGGCCGCTCCCATTGCCGAAGATGTCCCGGAAAGTCCGACCGTATTGGAGGCTGAGCCCCTTTTTGCGGCAGATTCTGCGGGTTACTCTTTTACCCGCGAACCGCCTGCACTGACCATGGTGCCGCGCCCCGTGCTGCGGGGGCTCTGGGTGGCTGCGGCGGTGCTGCTGGGGATGATCTTGGGTCTGCAAGGCCTTCTCCATGGGAGAGACAGTGTGGCCGCGACCTGGCCTGAGACAAAGCCTTTATTGCAAGCCTTGTGTGCCAGCATAGGATGTTCGGTACAGACTTTGCGGCAAATCGATGCCATCGTGATCGACAGCTCGACCTTGAGCGCATTGCAAAACGAGGATACCTACCGGTTGAACTTGGTGCTCAAAAACCAGGCAAAACTCGATCTGGCTATGCCTGCGATTGAGTTTGTACTCACCGATATCGACGAGCAGGCGGTATTTCGGCGGGTACTGACATCGACCGAATTGGGTGCGGCATCTCGGGTGCTGTTTGCGGGACGCGAGTGGGCGACCTCGGTCGATCTGCGGGTCATCGACAACCCGAACAAGGGGCGCATTGTCGGCTACCGGTTGCTGGCCTTTTATCCATAAAAAAGGCTCGGTACCTTGCGATACCGAGCCTGATACGGATCAAACTTATCCGGTCAGGGCTTGTTAGACGTAGGGAATGGCCAAGCTGCTTGTGGATTCAGGGTCGTTTGGGCCGACGCCGCTGCCGGTGCAGAGGCCGGTTTGGCTGCAGGTGCTTTGGTGGCTTTCTTGGCGACGGCTTTAGGGGCGGCAGCTTTTGGCGCAGCTTTCTTGGGCTCAGCCTTGGCGACTACCGCTACCTTCTTGGCTGCGGGTGCTTTCTTGGCGGGCGCAGCAGCTTTTGCAGCGGCTTTGGGCGCTGGTGTGGCTGCTTTCTTGGCCGCTGGTACCTTGGCAGGAGCGGCTTTCACCGGAGCTGCTTTGGCGACTACCGCTTTAGCGACTGCAACTTTTTTCGCTGGAGCTGCTTTCTTGGCGGGTGCCGCTTTGCTTGCAGCGGCTTTGACTGGTGCGGCCTTCACTGGGGCCGCTTTGGCAGGCGCAACTTTGACGGCAGCTGCCTTTTTAGCTGGAGCTGCCGCCTTCTTTGCGGGAGCCGCCTTGGCTGGTGCTGCCTTTACGGGCGCAGCCTTGACCGCGACAGGTTTGGCGACTGTTTTAGCGGTAACTACTTTTTTTGCAGCGACTGCCTTGGTAGGGGTTACCGCCTTTGCGGGGGAGGCCTTTTTTGCGGCCGGTTTTTTTGCAGTTGCCATTATTTTCTCCTTGATCTGTTTACAAAGAGCACTTTATGCCGATTGTTAGGCATAGAGCGATGCATGGTGTTGGGCGGTTGCCCAGCACCATGGACTCGGGGGCACAAAGACGGGCCAGCACCGGTGTGCAGGCTGGGGTTTGTGCGGTATTTAAAAGCATGGACGTGATGGCGTTCAATCCCAGGAAAGCGCGCCGCCCGATTGGTACTCAATCACGCGGGTTTCAAAGAAATTGCGCTCTTTCTTCAGGTCGATCATTTCGCTCATCCAGGGAAACGGGTTTTCTTCGTGCGGGAAGCAGGCTTCCAGGCCAATCTGGGTGGCGCGGCGGTTGGCGATGTAGCGCAGGTAGCCCTTGAACATGGAGGCGTTCATGCCGAGTACGCCACGCGGCATGGTGTCTTCGGCGTACTGGTATTCCAGCTCTACCGCGCGCACGAAGAGGTCTTTGATCTCAACTTTGAACTCGGCCGTCCACAGGTGGGGATTTTCCAGCTTGAGCTGGTTGATCAGGTCAATCCCGAAGTTGCAGTGCATGGACTCGTCGCGCAGGATGTACTGGTACTGCTCGGCGGCACCGGTCATCTTGTTCTGGCGGCCTAGTGCCAGGATCTGCGTGAATCCGACGTAGAAGAACAGGCCTTCCATCAGGCAGGCGAATACGATCAGCGACTTGAGCAGGGTCTGGTCGTTCTCGGGCGTGCCGGTATGGAAATTGGGGTCCATGATCGCTTCGATGAAGGGGATCAGGAACTGGTCTTTGTTGCGGATGGACGCGACTTCGTTGTAGGCGTTGAATATCTCGCTTTCGTCCAGGCCCAGCGACTCCACGATGTACTGGTAGGCGTGTGTATGGATGGCTTCTTCAAACGCCTGGCGCAACAGGAACTGGCGGCACTCGGGGGCGGTGATGTGGCGGTAGGTGCCCAACACGATGTTGTTGGCGGCCAGCGAGTCGGCGGTGACGAAGAAGCCGAGGTTGCGTTTGACAATGCGGCGCTCGTCTTCGGTCAGGCCATTCGGGTCTTTCCAAAGGGCAATGTCGCGGGTCATGTTGACCTCTTGGGGCATCCAGTGGTTGGCGCAGGACGCCAGGTACTTTTCCCAGGCCCATTTGTACTTGAATGGCACCAATTGGTTGACATCGGTCTGGCCGTTGATGATGCGCTTGTCGGCGGCGTTGACGCGGCGTGCTGCGGTGGCCTGCACGGCGACGTGGGCGGTAGCAGTGTCCATGGCCGAGGGGGCAATAACAGGGGGAGGCGTAGGTACTGCAGAGGGCGTTTCGGCCAGAAAAACAGCGTGGGCTTCCACACGGCTGGTGGGTAAGCCGAGGGGCGCTACGGATGGCGATGAGGGCTTGACTTCTTCGTCCCAGGTCAACATAGATTTTCCAATGCTAGGATTATGAGAGCAGCATCGAAAAATGAAAAGTATTCATTTTCAATGCCGCTATTTTCAGGGGCTTTGTTGCTCAATCGCATCGCAAAAAAGGAGCTTTTTACGATGCGATGGCCAACCTATCAACAGGCTTACTGGCAGGCTTCGCAGCCGGGGTCGTCGATGGCGCAAAACTTGATGTCGGTTGCGGGGTTGGCGCTGAGGGCATCGGCGTTCATTTGCTGGCGTGCGGCTACGGCGGCAGTGTCGATGGCGCTCATGGCTTGGCTGGGTGCCTGGCCCGAAGACACGGCATTCATGCGGCCTGCGGCCACAGTCGATTTCTCGACGTGGGTGGCGCTGCGGGTGCGCAGGTAGTAGGTGGTTTTCAGGCCACGCGTCCAGGCCAGTTTGTAGGTGTCGTCGAGCTTTTTGCCCGAGGCACCGGCCATGTAGATATTCAGCGACTGGGCCTGGTCGATCCACTTCTGGCGGCGCGATGCTGCCTCCACCAGCCAGGTGGTTTCGACTTCGAACGCGGTGCGGTAAAGCGCCTTGATTTCATGCGGCACGCGGTCGATGGATTGCAGCGAACCGTCGAAGTGCTTCAGGTCCATCAGCATCACGTTGTCCCACAAGCCCAGGCGTTTCAGATCGTGCACCAGGTAGCTGTTGATGACGGTGAATTCGCCCGACAGATTGGACTTGACCGACAGGTTGCCGAAGCAGGGCTCGATCGACGCATCCACGCCAATGATGTTGGAGATGGTGGCGGTGGGCGCAATGGCGACGCAGTTGGAGTTGCGCATGCCGTCCGCCTGGATTTTTTGGCGCAGGCTGCCCCAGTCCAGTGTGGAGGAACGGTCCACATCCACATAGCCGCCACGGGCCTTGGCCAGCAGGTCCAGGGTGTCCAGCGGCAGGATGCCCTGGTCCCACAGCGAACCCTTGTAGCTGGAGTACTGGCCGCGTTCTTTGGCCAGCTCGCTGGAGGCCCAATAGGCGAAGTAGCAGATAGCTTCCATCGAGGTGTCGGCAAAGGCCACGGCGGCTTCGCTGGCGTAGGGGATGCGCAGTTCGTACAGGCTATCTTGGAAACCCATCAGGCCCAGGCCGACCGGGCGGTGCAGCATGTTGGAGGTACGGGCCTTGGTGACGGCGTAGTAGTTGATGTCGATCACGTTGTCCAGCATGCGCATGGCCGTGGTGATGGTCTTTTGCAGCTTGGCGTGGTCCAGAACCTTGGATACGACGCCATTGGCATCGGGTGCACCGTTGGTGATGTGTTGCAACAAGTTGACCGAGCCCAGGTTGCAGACGGCCGTTTCGGTGTCGCTGGTGTTCAGGGTGATTTCGGTGCACAGGTTGCTGGAGTGCACCACGCCAGCATGCTGCTGGGGGCTGCGCACATTGCAGGCATCCTTGAACGTGATCCAGGGGTGGCCGGTTTCAAACAGCATGGTCAGCATCTTGCGCCACAGATCGCTGGCGGGCAGGGTGCGCGAAGGCATGATTTCACCGCGCAGGGCGCGGGCTTCGTAGGCCACATAGGCGGTCTCGAACTCGGAGCCGAACTTGTCGTGCAGATCGGGCACGTTGTTGGGCGAGAACAGGGTCCAGCTACCGCCTTCCATGACCCGGCGCATGAACAGATCGGGCACCCAGTTGGCGGTGTTCATGTCGTGGGTGCGGCGGCGGTCATCGCCGGTGTTCTTGCGCAGCTCCAGGAACTCTTCGATGTCCAGATGCCAGGTTTCCAGGTAGGTGCAGACCGCTCCCTTGCGCTTGCCGCCCTGGTTGACCGCCACGGCGGTGTCGTTGACGACTTTCAGGAACGGCACCACGCCTTGGGATTCGCCGTTGGTGCCCTTGATGTGACTGCCCAGGGCGCGCACGCGGGTCCAGTCGTTGCCCAAGCCGCCGGCAAACTTCGACAGCAGCGCGTTTTCCTTGATGGATTCGTAAATGCCGTCCAGGTCGTCGGGTACGGTGGTCAGATAGCAGCTGGAGAGCTGGGGCCGCAGCGTGCCGCTGTTGAACAGCGTGGGCGTGCTGGACATGAAGTCAAACGACGACATCACTTCGTAGAACTCGATGGCGCGGGCTTCGCGGTTCGTCTCATTGAGCGCCAGGCCCATGGCCACGCGCATGAAGAAGGCCTGGGGCAACTCGATGCGGGTTTTGCGCACGTGCAGGAAGTAGCGGTCGTACAGGGTTTGCAGGCCCAGGTAGTCAAACTGCAGGTCGCGCTGGGGTTTCAGGGCGGCTGCCAGCTGGGGCAGGTCGTAGGTCACCAGCGCGGCATCCAGCAGCTCGTTGTCCACGCCTTTCTGGATGTACTGGGGGAAGTAATCCACGTACTTGGCGGCCAGCTCGGCCTGCGTCAGATCGGCACCCAGCACCTCTTTGGCGATGGTGTGTAGCAGCAGGCGGGCGGTGGCGTAGGTGTAGTCGGGATCGGTCTCGATCAGGGTCCGGGCGGCCAGGATGGCGGCCTTGTAGACCTCTTCCATCGGCACGCCGTCGTACAGGTTGCGCATGGTTTCGGCCACGATAGGGGCAGCGGTGACTTCGCTGCCCAAACCGGCGCAGGCCTGCTCGATCAGTTGTTGCAGGCGGGCGGTGTCCAGGGCGACACGCTGGCCGTCGTCCAGTACATGCAGCACGGGGGCGGCAGGGGTCTGCGCGGCGACCTGCTTGGCGCGCTCTTGCGTGTGGCGTTCGCGGTACAGCACGTAGGCGCGGGCGATTTCATGGTGGCCACCACGCATCAGGCCTAGTTCCACATTGTCTTGCACATCTTCAATATGGAAGGTGCCGCCACCGGGGCGCGAGCGCACCAGCGCACGCACAACACCTTGCGTCAGCGTGTCCACCACTTCGCGCACGCTGGCCGAAGCCGCGCCTTGCGTGCCATGCACGGCCAAAAAGGCTTTCATCATGGCGATGGCGATCTTGCCCGGCTCGAAAGGCACCACGGCGCCATTGCGACGGATGATCTGGTAGTGCGCCAGCATTTCGGGCGCGCTGGTGTCGCTGCGGTCAGACCGATGGGCTGGGTCATGGGGACGCAGGGCCGATGGCAGCGGCTGGGCGGTGGGGGGGGTATTCAATGCAGTTTGCATGGTTTCCTTGGGGTCTGTCGGTAAGAGCACGGTGTGGAATGGGTGGGGCTAGAACTGGCGGCGGAGCTACGCGAGAACGCGGTAAATATACGGCCATGCCGTGGAATTGAGGCACTTTGCAATGCAAGTTAGACACTATATATAGGGTCTGATATCAATTCAAGCCACTACCGGTAGTGTATCGCGGTCTGAATGCCGGTCAGGGGCTGTGGGCTATTCGGGTCTTGTGGCCGCAATCGTCCGGCAAGCGTTGTGCTACCAGGAAAGCGGCCTGTCCACCCAGTCAATATGCGGCTTGGCAGAGGATTTGCCCTGCAAAACGGCGCAGTGCTTGGGTCTGCTTTGTATCCATCGTTGCCTGCGCTACGCTAAAAGGGCGCGTATTGTTACATTTTTATATTTAAACACGAGCTTGTGTCGCCGATGGAAAGCAATCCGTATCCCACCCTGTGCCGCGTTGCACCGCCTGCCAGGTGAAACCTGCGCCCGGATCGTTTTTGCGGCCCGGTGCGATGTGCTCGTGGCCTGCCACATGGCGGATGGGGTAGGTGGGCTTCAACGCGGCCAGCAGGCTGACCAGGGTGTCGTACTGCTCCGGCTCAAAGGGTTGGCCCTCCAGGCCTTCGAGTTCGATGCCAATGGAGTCGTCGTTGCAGTTGCCGCGGCCGCGGTAGTGCGAGGTGCCAGCGTGCCAGGCCCGGTCGTCGGCGCTCACGAACTGCCACAGCTCGCCCTGGCGGCGGATATAGAAGTGGGCCGACACCTGCAGGTCACGGATGCTTTCAAAGTAAGGGTGGGCGCACCAGTCCAGGGTGTTGCCGAACAGGGCTTGCACGTGGTCACCGCCGTACTCGCCGGGCGGCAGACTGATGGAGTGCAGCACCACCAGGTCGGTGCGCGCACCGAAGGGCCGGGGGCCGAAGTTGGGGGACTTGTGCTGGTGGGCAAATCGGTACCAGCCATTGCGCCACAAAGGCGCTTGTGGTGCCACGTGCTTGTTAGGGGTCTTGGGGTTCATTGTCTTGCGGGGTGGCGATGTTCAGGCGCTCGATGCGGTAGCGGATCTGGCGCAGGCTCAGGCCCAGGCGTTGGGCCGTGGCAGTGCGGTTAAAGCCGGTCTCGTGCAACACCTTGACCAGGATGTCGCGCTCCTGCTGGTCTAAAAAGGCCTGTAGGTCTGTGGGTATGGTGCTGGCGCTGGCGCTGGCGGTAGTGCCGGGCTCCTCGGGCGAGGCCTGCAGCGGTGTCGGTTCGGTAGCGTCAAAGTCGGGGTTGAAGTCGACGTGCAAAGCCTCGCCGTCGCCCATCGCCACGGCGCGGTGCAGCAGGTTTTCCAGTTCGCGCACATTGCCGCTCAGCGGGTGGCTGGCCAGTTGGGCCAGCAGCTCGGGCGACAGCAGCGGCACCGGCATGCCGGATTCAAAAGCGATGCGGGCCAGCAGCGCCTCGCACAGCGCGGGCAGGTCGCTCCGGCGCTCGCGCAGCGGCGGCACGGCGATTTCGATCACATTCAGCCGGTAGTACAAATCTTGCCGAAAGCGCCCGGCTTTCACATCGGCGGCCAGGTCTTTGTGGGTGGCGCTGACGATGCGTACGTCCACCGCGTCCTCCTGGGTGGAGCCCAGCGGGCGCACGCTGCGCTCCTGGATGGCGCGCAGCAGCTTGGATTGCATGGCCAGCGGCAGGTCGCCAATTTCGTCCAGAAACAGGGTGCCGTCGCGGGCTGCCTGGAAATAGCCAGGCCGGTCTTGCACCGCGCCGGTGTAAGAGCCCTTTTTAGCGCCAAAAAACTCGGCCTCCAGCAGGTTCTCGGGGATGGCGCTGCAGTTCACCGCCACCAACGGCCCGGCGGCACGGTGGCTGTTGGCGTGCAGGGCCTGGGCCACCAGTTCTTTGCCGGTGCCCGATTCACCCCGCACCAGCACCGGGGCCATACTGCGCGCCACTTTGACAATGCGCTGCTTGACCCCTTGCATGGCATCCGAGTTACCCACTAATTTCTGTAGCGCACTGTCTCCGTTGGATATGCGCTGCGAGGGTTTTTCACTATTAATTGTGAGGCGCGTGGGCTGGCTGGTGCCCTGGATGGCCGATGCCACCACGGCGCGAAACTGCTTCAGGTCTACCGGCTTGGTCAGGTAGTCGAAGGCTCCGGCTTTCAGGGCTTCGACCGCGTTCTCGGCCGAGCCGTAGGCGGTCATGACGATGACGCGCTCTGGCCGCTGCTGGGCCTTCAGGCTGTGCAGCAGGGAGATACCCAGTCCGTCGGGCAGGCGCATGTCGGTGATCACCACGTCAAAGCGTTTGTCCTCCAGCAGTGCGCGAGCCTCTTGCAGGTCGGCGGCGGTGTCGATACGGTAGCCCTCGCGCAGCAAGGTCAGCTCGTACAACGTGCGCAGATCGGGCTCGTCGTCTACCACCAGGACGGATGCGGCAGGCAAAGAAGGGGGCTGGGCCATAGTGTGGGGAGATCAGTGTGGGGAGATCAGGCCGGTTGGATATCGAAAGAGCGGGCCACCAGGGTACTGGGCTTGGGCGGGCGAAACTGCACAAAAAATTCATTGCCCTGCGCCACCAGGCCGCCGCGCTCGCGGGGGGCGCGCTGGTAGCCGATGCTGGCGCGGTGGCGCTCGCACAGTTCCCGACAAATATACAGACCCAAACCGCTGGATCGGCTCTCTGAGCTGAAAAAAGGTTCGAACAAATGCTGCTCTACCGCCTGCTCCATTGGCGGGCCGTCGCTCCACACCAACAGGCTGGATTGCCGGTTGGGCAGCAGCTGGGTGCCAACCTGCACGGCGCCGACCTGGCCACTCTCGTAGCGCAAGGCGTTGTCCAGCAGGTTGACCAGCACGCGGCGCAGGTGGTCGGGGTCAAAGTCCACCGGCAAACCCAGTGTGCCCAGCGATACCTGCACGCTGCGCCGGGCCGGGTCCTGCTGCGACCAGTCGCGGCAAATGTTGTCCACCGCCTCGTCGAGCTTGATCTGCACCGGCGCGGAACGGTGCCCGGACAGCGCGGGCACCCGGGCAATCTCCAGCACCTCGTCCACAATTTTGGACAGACGCTGGGCGTTGTGCCGCACCATGGTGGTTAGCCGCTGCTGGGCCGGGTCGGTCAGGTCTTCTTCCAGCAGGGCATTGGCCTGGGTAATGGCTGCCAGCGGGTTGCGGATTTCATGCGCCACGGCGGCCGACATACGGCCCATGGCGGCCATTTTTTCGGTGCGCAGCCGGGCTTCCATTTCCCGCAGATCGTGCAGGAACATGACGCACAGGCTGTCGGTTTGGCCCGCCACGGCCGCCGTCATGCGGGTGCGCACCCGCACCCGGCGCGGGCTGCGGCCGGTGTACTGGATGCGGATGTCGGCTTGCTGGGTGCTTTCTTCGGCAAAGGTCTTTTGTGCCAGCGCCAGCAGCGCCTGCCAGCCGGGCTGGCTTCCCAGTTGCAACGGGGCGTGGCCGGTGCGGCTGTCGGTGCCCAGCAGCAGGCGTGCGGCCGGGTTGGCCGCACGCGTGCTGCCGCTGGCATCGACCACCAACACGCCGTCGGTCAGGGTTTCAATCACCAGTTCGTTGACCCGGGTTTGCAGTTGTGCATCGATCTGGTTGCGCAGCGCCAAATGCTCTTCGCGCTCCAGCCGGGCCGCCAATTGGTTGACCAGAAAAGCCACTACGAAATAACCCATGCCTGTCAGCCCGCTTTGCATCAGCAGCGTCGCTTCGTCGCCCGCCTGGTGGGAGTACAGCTTCCAGATATCCAGCAGCAGCAGCAGCAGCGTCATAACGGCCGCCGTGCCCAGGGCGATGGCCCGCCGACCCAGCACGGCCGCCAGCAGCACTGGCAAGCCCAGCAGCGGGCTGTAATTGATGCTGCCTGATTGCATCAGTTGCAGAGTGGAGAACACCAGCGCATCCACGCCGACGGTGCCGATCCAGAAACGCTTGGAGGGATGCTCGGTTTGGCTGGGCCGCCCCGTGAGGCGCAACGCCAGGGCACTGGCCAGGTAGCCGCCGCAAAACAGCAGCAGCCAGGGCGACACGGTCTGGCCCAGTGCCAGCAGCGCGCCGTGCCAGACCAGAATTGCCAGCGCAATCGTCACCCGGGCCGTCATAAACCCGTACCAGACCCGCGCCAAGGCGAGCGGGTCAGGCTCTACCAACGGGGCGGCGGGGCTGGTGGGCGTCACCGGTGGGCCTGTTCGGCCTGTGTACGGTGGGCGGGGCCGCAGTACACGCCGTGCGCGGTGGTGAGGGCCTCGTTTTGCGGCAACAGCACACCGCAAACTTGGCAGGGCACCATTTCCTGCAGGGCCTGGGTGGGCTTGGAAGGTTTGGCGGGCGGTCGCCGAGAGCGCCACAGCCACACGCCCAGCAATACCGCCAGCAAAACAATCAGCAGCTTCATGTGGCCCGCCCCAGCACCACTTCCAGCACAAAGCGCGAGCCCACATAGCCCAGCAGCAGCAGTCCGGCTCCGGTGTACAGCACCCGTACGGCCTTGCGGCCACGCCAGCCAAAGCGGCTGCGGCCCACCATCAGCACCGCAAAGGTCAGCCAGGACAGTACCGAAAACACGGTTTTGTGGCTCCATTTCCAGCCGTGGATGCCGTAGAGCTGTTCGCCAAACAGCCAGCCCACCAGTAGCGTGGCTGACAGCAGCACAAAGCCCGCACTCACCAGCCGAAAGGTCAGCCGCTCCAGCGTCAGCAGCGGGATACCACTGGTCGCATCGGCCGCCATGCGCATCTGGCGTTCGGCCCGCGTCATCAGCCAGGCATGCACCACCGCTGCCGCAAACAGGCCGTACGAGGCAATGCCCAGCGCCCAGTGCAGCGGCAGCCAGGGCGAGGCCATGGCGTGCAGCGGCGTGCCGGGAAACAGCAGGGCCAGCAGCACCGCCACCGCGCCCAGCCCGGCCAGCGCCCAGCGGGCCCGCAGTTGCGGGAACAAATGGCTTTCCACCGCGTACACCGTCAGCACCAGCCAGGCCGTGACCGACAGCGCGGGCGCAAAACCAAAACGCGGCGGCGTGCCAAACAGCCCCAGGCTCAGCACCAGGGCGTGCAGCAACCAGGCCAGCCACAAGGCCCCCCGGCTGGCGCGCATGCTCAAGCGGGCGGCTCCCACCGCAGGCACAGCGTAAGCCAGCGCCGTGGCGGCGAACAGCAGCACGGTGGCAAGGGGCGCGGTCGTTAAAATCATCTGGCAAGTTTAGCTTTTAGTGGCTCACCCCCAGGCTGCAGTGCTTCGCATCTTTCGCCAACCCCCTTGCAGGGGGCAACACCAGCAGCCTGGCAGAGCCAGTTCTGCGGTGTTTCTGGTGGTGGGGTCCGCGCCCGGCCCGACATACAACCTTCTTCGGACACTTCTTTATGGCCTCCGCTCTTACCGACAAACTCTCCCGCCTGGTCAAGGAAATCCGGGGCCAGGCCCGCATCACCGAGGCCAACGTGGCCGACATGCTGCGCGAAGTGCGCATGGCCCTGCTGGAGGCCGACGTGGCCCTGCCGGTGGTGCGCGACTTCATTGCGCGGGTGAAAGAAAAAGCCTTGGGCCAGGAGGTGATGGGCTCGCTGTCGCCCGGCCAGGCGCTGGTGGGCATCGTCAACCGCGAACTCAGCCGCACCATGGGCGAGGGCATCAGCGACATCAACCTGGCCACCCAGCCGCCCGCCGTGATCTTGATGGCCGGTTTGCAGGGGGCGGGTAAAACCACCACCACCGCCAAGCTGGCCAAGCACCTGATTGAGAAGCGCAAGAAAAAGGTGCTCACCGTCTCTGGCGACGTGTACCGCCCGGCCGCCATCGAGCAGCTCAAGATGGTCACCAAGCAGGCCGGGGCCGAGTGGTTCCCCAGCACGCCCGACCAGAAGCCGCTGGACATTGCCGCCGCCGCCATCGATTACGCCCGCAAGCACTACTTTGACGTGTTGCTGGTCGATACCGCCGGTCGCCTGGCCATCGACGAAGTGCTGATGCGCGAAATCAAGGACCTGCACGCCTTCCTCAAGCCCGTCGAAACCCTGTTCGTGGTCGATGCCATGCAGGGCCAGGACGCGATCAACACCGCCAAGGCTTTCTCCGATACGCTGCCGCTGACCGGCATCATCCTCACCAAGACCGACGGCGACTCGCGCGGCGGCGCGGCCCTGTCGGTGCGCCATGTGACGGGCGTGCCGATCAAGTTTGCCGGTACCAGCGAAAAGATCGACGGCCTGGAAGTGTTCGATGCCGAGCGCCACGCCGGGCGCGTGCTGGGCATGGGCGACATCCTGGCCCTGGTCGAGCAGGTCACCGCCGGTGTCGATATGGCCGCCGCGCAGAAGCTGGCCGCCAAGGTCAAAAGCGGCGAAAGCTTCGATTTGAACGATTTCTTGAGCCAGATCCAGCAGATGAAGCAAATGGGAGGTCTGTCCAGCCTGATGGACAAGCTGCCCGCCCAGATGGCCGCCAAAGCCGGCACCATGGACATGGACAAGGCCGAGCGCGACATCCGCCGCAAGGAAGGCATCATCTACAGCATGACCCCGCTGGAGCGCCGCAAGCCCGACCTGATTAAGGCCACCCGCAAACGCCGCATCGCCGCCGGTGCCGGGGTCCAGGTGCAGGAGGTGAACCGCATGCTCAACGAGTTCGGCCAGATGCAGGACATGATGAAGAAGATGAAGGGCGGCGGCATGATGAAGATGATCAAGCGCATGGGTGGCATGAAGGGCATGCCTAAATTCTGACGCACCCCCAGGCTTGTCCACTGCCCCGGAATCGGCTTGAAAAGCCGAGGACGCATGCGGCAACGCCAACCCCCTTGCAGGGGGCGATACCAGTGGCCTGGCGGAGCCAGTTCCACGGTATCTTTGGAAGATGACGTTAGGGTGAGTTTGGTGCTTTTTAGGCCGCTAGCGCATGTAAAATCTTCGTATGCTGCTATTTTTAGCATAGCAATGCCTGCTTGCAGTCTGGGTATCCGGTTAAACCCTAGGCTGGCTCGTTTGTCTTTGTTCGACTGTAAGAATATGTAGATATTCGGTTATTCTGTTTGTCTATTTACATCCGGTAACAGAGACGCAGCGCATGAAAAACCTCAAGATATCGACCCGTTTGCTGGTGCTGGTGGGGGTGCTATCGGCTTTGCTGGTGGCCATCGGGGCTGTGGGCCTGCTGGGGATTGCCAAGTCCAATGCGGCCATGGAGTCGATGTACCAGAACCGCATGCAAACCCAAAGCTTGGTGGCTGAATTCCAGTTTTTGACCATGCGCAACCGGCAGCTGATTTCCAACGCGTTGCTGTCCCCGGTGCCCGAGAAGATCGCCAAAGCGACGGCCGAGGCCGAGGCCAATATCCTCAAGGTCAATAAAGTCTGGGCCGCCCTGCAAGCCACCCCCATGGGCCCAAACGGCGACACGCTGGTCAAAGCCATTGATGCCAAGCAGAAAAAGATCCTGCAGGAAGGCCTGCGCCCCGCACTCCAGGCCCTGGCCGACGAGGACGTGGCCACGGCGCGGGTGCTGGCAGTGCGCAAGTTTGGCGATTTGTTTGACCCCATCTTTGACGACATCAGCGGCCTGCTGGTGCTGACAAAGGCCGACACCCAGCGCGATTTTGACGATGCCGTCGCCCGCTACACCACCATCCGGACCACGTTTATTGCCTCCATCCTGGCCGGTATCGCGTTTGCGGCCCTGTTTGGCTACACCTTGATGCGCGGCATTACCCGGCCGTTGCTACGGGCGGGAGAGGTGGCCAACGCGGTGGCCCAGGGCGATTTGAACCAGCGCATCGACACCTCGGGCAAAGACGAAGTGGCGGTGGTGATGCAGGCCCTGGCCGCCATGCAGGCCAGCCTGTCGCAGGTGGTGGCCACGGTGCGCCAGGGGTCGGAGAGCGTCTCTACCGCCAGTGCCGAAATCGCCCAGGGCAACCACGACCTGAGTGCGCGTACCGAGCACCAGGCCAGCGCGTTGGAGCAAACCGCTGCGTCGATGGAGGAGCTGGGCTCCACCGTCAAGCAAAACGCCGACAGTGCCGCCCAGGCCAACCAACTGGCCCGGCGCGCCAGCGAGGTGGCGGTGCAAGGCGGCGAGGTGGTCGCCCAGGTGGTCACCACCATGCAAGGCATCAATGCCAGCTCGAAAAAGATTGCCGACATTATTGGCGTGATCGACGGCATCGCTTTCCAGACCAATATCCTGGCGCTGAATGCGGCCGTGGAAGCCGCCCGCGCCGGAGAGCAAGGCCGTGGCTTTGCGGTGGTGGCCAGCGAAGTGCGCAGTCTGGCCGGGCGCAGCGCCGATGCGGCCAAAGAAATCAAGCTGCTCATCAGTGCCAGTGTGGACCGCGTGGCGCAGGGCACGCTGCTGGTGGACAAAGCCGGTACCACCATGGCCGAAGTGGTGGCAGCCATCCGCAACGCCACCGACATCATGGGCGAGATCAGCGCCGCCAGCCGCGAGCAGAGCCTGGGCGTGTCCCAGGTGGGCGAGGCCGTGACCCAGATGGACCAGGCGACCCAACAAAACGCCGCTTTGGTCGAGCAAATGGCCGCCGCCGCCAGCAGCATGCGCAGCCAGGCGCAAGACCTGGTGGATGCGGTCGCAGTGTTTGTACTGCCGCAACGCTGACGCCACCTTTCTATCTTTTAACTTTTAGGCTGCTAGCGCATATTCGGTATGCGCTAGCAGCTATTTTTTTGGTAGCGTTATTGTCTGTAAATGGAATGCTGTCCCTCCATAATTTTGCGAAATGGTTACTGTCATTTACATTGTGAACGCCTGACTCGGCTTGGGTCCGCTGTGTATGGCCTTGGTTACGAGGACTCTGAAACCCTTCAAAGGATTTTTACCATGCGACTTTCGGACTTCAAAGTCAGCACCCGTCTTAACTTCGGTTTTGGCCTGCTGGTGGCGCTTTCTCTGGTGTCTACCGTCTTGGCCATCGGCAAACTTGGTGACATCGAAGGCAACCTGGAGCTGGTGGTCAAGACCAACAACGTCAAGATCCAGATCAACAACGCCCTGGCGAATGACGTGCACACCGTGTCGCGGGTGATCCGCACCATCACGCTGCTGGACGAAATGCCGGCTATGGAGCGCGAGTTGCAGAAGGTGACTGCGGCCCGAGAGCATTACAACCAGAACTGGGCGGCGCTGCAGAAATTCCCGCCCAGCGATGCGGCGCGTGCCAACCGCGCCAAGATCGAGCAGGCTGCTGCGGTGGCCCGTCCCATCAACAACGAAGTGATCGCACTGGCCATGGACCAAAAAGACGCCGATGCCACGGCGTTGCTGCTCAAAGAGGCGGGGCCCGCCACCACCGTGTGGCAAGAAGCGATTGCCGAGAACATCGGGTTCCAGGATGCCCAGAACGTACAAGCCTACCAAGATGCCGTGGCCGATTACCGGCAGGCGCGTGGGATATTGATCGGTTTTGGCGGCTTCAGCGTGCTGCTGGCGTCCCTCTCTGGCCTACTCATCACGCGGTCCATCGTGCGCCAGCTCGGGGCCGAACCGGGCGTGGCCACGGCCTTGGCGCAGGGCGTGGCTGCGGGCAACCTGGGGCTGCATATCCAACTTCGGCAGGGGGATACCACCAGCCTGATGGCGCAGTTGCAAAGCATGCAGACCAGCCTGGTGCAATTGGTAACCCAGGTCCGCCAGGGCTCTGACAGCGTGGCCACGGCCAGCGCCGAAATCTCCCAAGGCAACCACGACCTGAGCGCCCGCACCGAACAACAGGCCAGTGCGCTGGAGGAAACCGCCGCCTCGATGGAGCAGCTCAGCGCCACCGTGCGGCAAAACGCCGACAGCGCCATCCAGGCTAACCAGCTGGCCCAGAGCGCCAGCACCGTCGCCGTGCGGGGGGGCGACGTGGTAGCTGAGGTGGTCACCACCATGCAGGGCATCAACGACAGCTCGAAAAAGATCGCCGACATCATTGGCGTGATCGACAGCATCGCCTTCCAGACCAATATCCTGGCCCTGAATGCCGCCGTGGAAGCCGCCCGTGCGGGCGAGCAGGGCCGCGGCTTTGCGGTGGTGGCCAGCGAAGTGCGCTCCCTGGCCGGGCGCAGCGCCGAGGCAGCCAAAGAAATCAAGCTGCTGATCGGTGCCAGCGTGGACCGCGTGGCACAGGGCACCTTGCTGGTGGACAAAGCCGGTGCCACCATGGCCGAGGTGGTCGGAGCCATCCGCCGCGTCACTGGCATCGTTGGCGAGATCAGCGCCGCCAGTAACGAGCAAAGCGCAGGCGTATCGCAAATCGGCGAAGCGGTCTCGCAAATCGACCTAGTCACCCAGCAAAACGCCGCGCTGGTCGAAGAAATGGCCGCCGCCGCCAGCAGCATGAAAAGCCAGGCGCAAGACCTGGTGGCCTGCGTGGCAGTGTTTACCTTGCCGTCTGTAATACCGTCTCTGGTGTTTCGCTAGTTTTTTGATAGCATTTGGTGTAGGTATAGTAAGCGTTAGAGGCTTATTCGGCGTGTAATTTCTATGGTGGACCGGGCTTACGCAAGATCCCTTATGCGCCCACAGTGCGACACAGGGGGCGCTGCGCCAGGAAGACTGCCGTCAGCACCAGTAAGCTGATCAGGGCGCTGAAGTCCAGCATTGCCAGGTACCGGGCGGTGCTGGAATTGTGTAAGCCGTGGACGATCATGGTGTGTGCTTTCCAAAAGACGGGCTAGCAAAAAGTTCTAGCCCGCACGCACCAGCTTGGCCGCCAGGGCGTTGCGCAGGGTCAGGGCGTTGTCGGCCAGGTGCTGGCGTGTTTCCGGGCTGTTACCGCGCCGTTGCAAGGCGGTTTGGATGCGGGCCAATAAGGCCGTGGCCTGGCTGCGCACCATGCTGCGGGCATCGGCACGGGTGGCTCCTGCGGGGCGCAGTACCAGGGCGGCCAGGCGCTCGGTGTAGGCGTGTTGCAGCTCGCGTTGCTCGGCGCTGGGGGCCGTCAGGTCGGTCCAGACTTCGGCTTCGACGCGGCGCACCAGCTCGGGCAGGCGCAGCGCGTCTTCCAAGGGGGCCAGGCGGCTGTCGTTGTCCAGCAGCTTGCCCGCCAGCGCGTCGCCCATCAGGCTGTTGAGCACCAGCAGGCGCAGGCCAAATACCTCGCGGGCCAACGGCAGATCGCCCGCGCTGGCGGGGGCTTCCGCACGGGCCAGGTAGTCGGGCACCAGGTGGCGCTGCAGCGCGGGCGAGATGGCAAACCGGTTGGCGGCCAGCACTTCGAGCAGCAGCAGGTCGAGCGCGGCGCGCTGGTCGGCGGCGGGCGTGGGTTGGGCTGGGTCGCGCCCGGTGTTGGCAAAGTCGCGCAGCATGCGCACGCCGCCCAATTGGCGCAGCAGGATGCCGGTGGTGGTGCCGGTGTCATTCAATGATTCACGCAGCAGGCGGCGCACGCTGCTCCAGTCCTGGTCGGGCCGGGGCTGCAGGGTTTCCAGCCGCTGGAACACGCTGTGGGCAATGGCGAGGCGCTGCCGGGCAAAGGCCACCGGGTTGTCGCCCAGGTCGCGCTGCAGGGTTTCGGGATCGGCCCCGAGGCTGAAATCTTCGTCGGTGCCATAGGCCAGGGCGGGCTCGGCGCTGCGGCTGGCAATCTGCGCCAGCGTGGCCGCCTCCACCGCGGGGGGGATGGGCCGGTAGGCGTAGTCGATGGCCCAGTAGTCGTACGGGCCTAGCGTGGTCTGGAAGGCCACCGGGCGCGGCTGGCCGGGTAAGCCCAGATTGACGGGCAGGTAGTCCATCACCGAGCCGCCCAGGCCCTGCGCCCGGGTGAAGGCCGGGTCGGCTAGCTGCGCCTGGGTGAACAGCCGCGAGGCGCGGAAGTTGTGCCGCAGGCCCAGGGTGTGGCCGACTTCGTGCACCGTCAGGCTGGTGATGTAGTCGCGCACGAACTGCTCGGCCTCCGGGCTGTCAGGGGCGATGTCGCCCTGGGACGCCAGCAGGTCGAGTGCGTAGGCCAGTTGCGCGCCTGCTTCGGCGCCGATGTCGCAGTCTTGGCCAGACTCTGGCAGGGCGTGCGCGGTTGTTTCGGCCACCGGCAGGCCCAGACGGCGCACGGCCGAGGCCCGGGTGGCGCGCACACTTTGGCTCTCAATACGGATGTCGGCATCCAGGATTTCGCCACTGCGCGGGTCCACATGGCGCGGGCCGATGGCGGCAAAGCCGGTACTGTTGTTGGTGGACCAGCGCACCGAGGCGCGGCCAAAGTCCAGCGTGTCGAAGTCGGCATCGTCCGGCTGCTGCTGCACCCGGATCGCGTCCTTGAAGCCAATGCGCTCGAACGCCGGGTTCCAGGCCAGGATGCCCGTGCGGATGGCCTCGCGGTATTTCAGCGGCACGCTGCGGTCGATCCAGTAGGTGATGGGTTTGACCGGCTCGGACAGGTCGGCCAGCGGGTCTTGTTTGTCCAGCCGCCAGCGGGCGATGAAGCGCTGCCGGGCGGTGGGGGCCAGGTCGTCTCCAAAGTTGTCCACCGCCTCCACAAAGTGGCCGATGCGCGGGTCTGCCAGGCGCGGGGCCATTTCTTTAGCGGGCAGGCGCGCCAGCGAGTAGTTGATCTGGATGAACATGCTGCGCGGGTCCACCAGGTTGTTGGGCGCGCCGGGCAGGTTCATGCCCGGCATGGGCAGGGCGATACCGGCGGTGGCGTAGTGGTTCATCACCTCCAGCACCAGCAGGTCGGGCGTGCCGCGCACCTTCAGGATGGCCGAGTTGCGCATGTCCACGCCGTAGTTTTGCCGGTAGGTCTGGGCCAGCGCCTGGGCCACGCCGCCCATGTCGTTGATGAACAGCGCGCCCGCATCCACCAGCACGCTCTGGCGGTTGGGGTGCGGCTGGCTGGCTACGGGCGTGCTGCCCAGCAGGCTGGGGGCGTAGGCGGCGGCCACGGCCCGGGCCTCGGGCGTGCCGGGCGGGGCCACGAAGTCGGTGTTGCGCGCCACCAGTTGCACCAGGTTGTGTACGCGGCGAAATTCCACCAGGCGGGGGCTGAGCATGCGCCCGCCATACAGCCCGCCTTCGCCGATCCCGCTGGCCATCTTGGGCGACAGAAAGAAGGGTTTGCCAAAGTCGTCGGGTCCCAGCTCCAGCCAGAAACGCTCGTCCCGTTGGTACACTGTAAACAGCCCAATGCTGCGCTGCGTGCCCAGCAGCACGGTGGCAAACAGCGGCAGGGGCGACGGCGGCGCGCTGGCAGCACGGGGGGCGCTGGCGGCCGACTGCGCCGCGATGGCCGCGGTGGTGGCCACGTTGGCGGCGGCCTGGGCCTCGTTGACTGCCTGGGCAACCCTGGTGGTGGTTGTGGTGCAACTGGCCAGCAAAAAGACCAGGGGCAGCGAGATGCGAAGAAGAAGCGTTGTCATGGCGCTGGATTATTTTGCACACCCCCAGGCTGCAGTGCTACGCATCTTTCTCCAACCCCCTTGCAGGGGGCAACACCAGCAGCCTGGCAAAGCCAGTTCTGCGGTGTTTCTGGACGGCGTGCGTTCTGACCTTGCTTAAAAGGTAGTGGTTACGGTATTTAAATAAAAATGGCCGCCCGTGCTGATTCAGCTTGCGTAAGCGGCTATCAAAACCATAGTACCCGATGCGTGTGAAGCGGCTTCCTAAAATGCCCCATGGTTTCTGTCACCCATCGCTCCGTATGCCACCGCTGCTTGCGTCCGCAAAGCACCTGCATTTGCCCATGGGTGACCCCGACGGCCCACGCGGTGGAGGTGCTGGTGCTGCAGCACCCGCTGGAGGTGCTCCAGGCCAAAGGCAGCGCCCGCCTGCTACACCTTAGCCTGCCGCACAGCCGCATGGTGGTGGGCGAGGCCTTTGCCACGCCGCTCTGGCCCGTGGATGGCCGGCACACGCTGCTGCTGTACCCCGAGACCCCGTTAGATACGGCCCCCGACCTGTTGCCGCCGCCCCCGCTGCCGCCCGAATGGCTGCAAGACCCGTCGCGCCTGCGCCTGGTGGTGCTGGACGGCACCTGGCGCAAAAGCCGCAAGATGCTTTACCAAAGCCCGCCGTTGCAAGCCTTGCCCCGCCTGGCCATGCGCGGCCTGCCACCCTCGCACTACCGCATCCGCAAGGCGCACCTGCCGGACCAGTTGTCCACGCTGGAGGCGACCTGTGCGGCGCTGGCGCAGCTGGAGGGGGATACCGACCGCTTCATGCCTTTGCTGGCCGCGTTCGACGGGTTTGTAGCGCAGCAGGCGGGTTATCTGTTGCGCTAGGTTTGCTATAAATTAAGTAGCTACTAGTGCATATTCCATATGCGCTAGAACCTGATTTTCTTTAAATTCCAAGGGGGTCGACATCAATCGCCCAACGGATCAGACCCTTGGCCTTAGGTTGGCTGCGGGTGGCGCGCAGCACGGTCTGCCAGGCCAGCAGGAAGCGCTGCAGGGCCTGGCGGGACGGGCTTTCCACCAGCATCTGGGCGCGTTCAATGTTGGCCACGCGCTGCACGCCCATGGGCACGGCGGGGTAGAGGGTGACGCGGTCCACGTCGGGCACGTCGCAGGCGGCAGCGCTGGCCAGGGTCAAAAAGGCCTGGGCGGCCTCCTGCGTGCGGGCCTCGGCGCGCACCAGGGCCTGGAAGCTGAACGGCGGCATCCCGGCAATCCGGCGCTCTTCGAGTTGGCTGGCGGCAAACGCCGGGTAATCGTGCTGGCGCAGCGCGGCAAACAGCGGGTGCTGGGGGTGCTCGGTCTGCACCCACATTTCGCTGGCCGCGCTCTGGGCGGCATCGCGGCCTGCGCGGCCCCCCGCCTGCATCAGCAGGGCAAACAGGCGCTCGGGTGCGCGGAAGTCGCTGGAAAACAGCGCGCCGTCGGGCTGGATGGCGGCCACCAGGGTGATGCGGCGAAAGTCGTGGCCCTTGGCGATCATCTGTGTGCCCACCAGCACGTCCACCGCGCCGGTGTGGACCTCGGCCAGTTGGGCCTCTAGTGCGCCCTTGGCCTTGGTGCTGTCGGCATCGATGCGGGCCACCACCACCGGGCCGCCGTCCGGGCGGCGCAGGTGGGCGAGCAGCTCGGCCAGGTGCTCTTCGAGCCGCTCGGTGCCACGGCCCACGGGGGCGATGTCGGGGTTGCCGCAACTAGGGCAGGCACGCGGCACCGGTTCTACGTAGCCGCAGTGGTGGCAGCGCAGGCTGCGGTCGATTTTGTGGAACACGCGGTAGGCGCTGCAGTGCGGGCATTCGCTCTTCCATTCGCAGCTGCCGCAGGCCAGCACCGGGGCGTAGCCGCGCCGGTTCAAAAACACCATGCTTTGTTCGCCGCGTGCGATGCGCTGCTGGATGGCGGCCAGGAGTTGGGGCGAAAACACGGTTTTCTTTTGCTGCAAACCCATGTCCACCAGCCGCACCTTGGGCAGCGTGCCCGCGCCGATGCGGCTGGGCATGGCCAGGCGCACGTAGCGGCCCCCCTCGGCAGCGGGGCGGCTGTGGTGCCAGCTCTCCAGCGACGGGGTGGCGGAGCCGAGCAGTACGCGGCAGGGTTCGGGGTCTGTGGATAAACGCGTTTCCAGCTGGCTGCGGTACACGGCCAGGTCGCGGGCCGAGTAGCGCGCGCCTTCTTGCTGCTTGTAGCTGGGGTCGTGCTCTTCATCGACGACGATGAGCTTGAGCCGCGGCATGGACGCAAACACCGCCATGCGCGTGCCCAGCACGATGCGCGCGGTGCCCCCGTGCGCAGCCAGCCAGCTTTTCAGGCGCTGTGGGGCGGTCATGCCGCTGTGCATGGACACCACCGCCGCCGCACCAAAGCGGGGCTCGAAGCGTTCGCGAAAGCGGGCTTCGAGTTGCGGTGTGAGGTTGATCTCGGGCACCATCACCAGCGTCTGGGCCATAGGGTCGCGGGACAAAAGGCTTTGCACCAGTTGCAGGTAGACCTCGGTCTTGCCGCTGCCAGTGGAGCCGAACAGCAAAAACGGGCCTTTTTGGGACTCAAATTCGGCGATGGCGCATATCTGCTCTGGGCTAAGCGCTGCAGAATGTATAGCGGACTCCGCCTGTGCGTCGGCCGCTTTGGCGGGCCGCTTGAGCCGCCGGGTGAGCTGCGCCGCGCCCAGTTCGCGCAGTTGCGGGGGCAGGGCAGCCAGGGCCACTTCACCCACCGCGCGCTGGTAGTACAGGGCGGCAAACTGCACCAGGCCGCGCCAGGCGGCGTTCAGCGGCGGTAGGCCGTCGAGTACGGCGCTGAGGGGGCGGATCTCGAAAGCGCTGTCCTCGGGCAAGCCATCCCACACCACGCCCAGCGTCTCGCGCGTGCCCAGCGGCACCCGCACCAGGCTGCCGGGCGGCAGGGTGGAGCTGTGGCTGTAGGTGAGCGGCCCGGCGATGGCGCTGTGGGCGGGGGTCTGGACGGCGATGGAGAGCCGGTGCGGCATTTGTGTGTGTTATTTCACGTGAACTAGAGGGAAAGCGCCTAAGTGCTTGATTTGCAACTGATTTACAAGGTATCCCAAGAATCTGTGGATAACTTTGTTGATATCTCTGCGGGGCGGGCTGCGAAGCCCGGTAAATCAAGGCTTTCGACGGATTGCCTCTAAAAAAAGCAATTTCAGATGACTATATGAATCAAAGACTTACAAGCGCTATGGGTTTCATAGCGAGGGCGGTGGCCCTTGTGGTGGTTTGCCGCACTGCACCACAAAATTTGTGCATAAGTGGTGCATCGCTAAACTATTTTTAGGCCCTAACTTGGCGCGAAACCTTGTGTACCGCCTCGACCAGCGCCGCCACGTGCTCGGGCGGGGTGTGCTGGTTGATACCGTGGCCCAGGTTGAAAATGTGCGTGGGCCCGGTGCCTGCACCCTGGTGCGGCACGCCAAAGCTGCGCACCACGCGCTCCACTTCGGCGGCAATCTGCACGGGCGGGGCAAACAGCACGTTGGGGTCGATATTGCCTTGCAGCGCCTTGCCTGGGCCGTCCACCGTGCCTCCGACCAGGGCGCGGGCCTTGGCCAGGTTGACCGTCCAGTCCAGGCCGAGCACCTCGCAGTCCAACCCGCCCATCTCATCCAGCCACAGGCCGCCGCCCTTGGTGAACACCAGGCGCGGGATGCGCACCCCGTTGTGCTCGGTCTTGAGTTGTTTCAAAACCTGCTGGGTGTAGGCCAGGCTGAACTGCTGGAACGCGCCGTCGGCCAGCACGCCGCCCCAGCTGTCAAAAATCATCACCGCCTGCGCGCCCGCTTCAATCTGCGCGTTCAGGTAGGCCGCCACTGCATCGGCATTCACCTGCAGCATGCGGTGCATCAGGTCGGGGCGGCTGTACAGCATGCTTTTGACCAGGCGGTAGTCGTCCGAGCCCTTGCCTTCCACCATGTAGCAGGCCAGTGTCCACGGACTGCCCGAGAAGCCGATCAGCGGCACCCGGCCATTCAGGGCGCGGCGGATGGACGTGACGGCGTCAAATACGTAGCGCAGCTTGTCCATGTCGGGCACCTGCAAGGCAGCCACGGCGGCCTCGTCGCGCACCGGGGTCGCAAAGCGCGGGCCTTCGCCCTGGGCAAAGCTCAAGCCCAGGCCCATGGCATCGGGCACGGTGAGGATGTCGCTGAACAAAATGGCAGCATCCAGCGGGAAACGCTCCAACGGCTGCAAGGTGACTTCGGTGGCGTAGTCGGTGTTGGTGGCCAGCCCCATGAAGCTGCCCGCCTTGGCCCGGGTCGCCAGGTATTCCGGCAGGTAACGGCCCGCCTGGCGCATCAGCCACACGGGGGTGTGGTCGGTGGACTGGCGCAGGCAGGCGCGTAGAAAGCTGTCGTTTTGGAGGGGAGCGAAGGACATGGCGGCGGGGAACAAGCAAACTGGGGAGCTTACCGCACCGCTCTGGCAGCTAAATGACTCCGCGTGCCGATAAAACGGAATGCTCGGTCTTGATGCATTTGTTTTGCACCACCCGCAGGCCCGCTGCATGGGCTTTCTGGGCCGCCGCGGCGTGCGAGATACCCAGCTGCATCCACACCGCCTTGGCCTGGATGGCGATGGCTTCATCGACGATGGGCGGAATGTCTTTGCTGCGCCGGAAGCAGTTGACCACCTCGATCACGTGGTGCCGGGCCGCTTCGGTCAGGCTGGGGTAGGCCTTTTCGCCCAGGATCTCGGTAGCGTTCGGGTTGATGGGGATGATGCGGTAACCCCGTGCCTGCAGGGTGCGCGCCACATCGAAGCTGGGGCGGGTGGGGTCGGCGGACAGGCCGACGACCGCAATGGTGCGGGCGTGGGTCAAGATTTGGCGGATAGCATCGGCTTCGTTCATAGAACCTTAGTTTACGCAAGCGCGAAGGCCTTCAGGCAAAGTGGTCGAAGCTGGCAAATGTGTGCAAGACGCTTGCGCCATGGGTATCGACCAGGCGGATGGGGGCCTGGGCCGAGCGGGCTTCGATCTGCCCGATGCGCGCCACCGGGGTGTCGGCCTGGGCTGCGGCTGCCGCCACGGCTTCGCGGGCCGAGGGCGGGGCGGTGAATACCAGTTCGTAGTCGTCACCGCCCGCCAGCACGCAGGCCAGGAATTTTCCAGCATCAAATTGGCCACTGGCGCATATTTTGTCTACGCTAGTAGCTATTAATTTAATAGCAATTGAGGTATCTACGACCGCGCCCACCCCAGAGGCTTGCAGGATGTGCTCCAGGTCGCCCAGCAGCCCGTCGCTGATGTCGGCTGCCGCCGTGGCCACGCCGCGCAGCGCCAGCCCCAGCGCGACGCGGGGCGTGGGCCGCTCCAGCCGGGTGCGTGCCTGGGCAAACGCGGCTTCGGGCAGCGACAGCGTGCCGCGAAACACCTCCAGCGCCAGCCGCGCATCGCCCAGCGTGCCGCTCACATACAAGTCGTCGCCCACCTGCGCGCCCGAGCGCAGCAGCGCCTGGCCGGGCGGCACCTCGCCGAAGACGGTGATGCAGATGTTCAGTGGGCCTTGCGTGGTGTCGCCGCCCACCAGTTCGCAGCCATGGACCTCGGCCAGGGCCAGCAGGCCTTGGGAAAACGGCTCCAGCCAGGCGGCATCGGCACGCGGCAAGGCCAGGGCCAGGGTGAAGGCCAGCGGCTGCGCGCCACAGGCGGCCAGGTCGCTCAGGTTCACCGCCAGCGCCTTGTGGCCCAGCGCGGCAGGGTGCACGGTGCTGAGAAAGTGGCGGCCTTCGACCAGCATGTCGCTGGAGATGGCCAGTTGCATGCCGGGCCGGGGCTGCAACAGGGCGCAGTCGTCGCCCACACCCAGCACGGCGCGCGGCGTGGGCCGGGTGAAGTAGCGGCGGATCAGGTCGAACTCGCCCATGTCAATGCAGGGTATGGCTGGCAGGGGGCAGGTGGTTGCCGGTGGCATCCAGCACAAAGGTGGGGATGGGGGCTTCAAAGCGCTCGCCGTCTTCGGCCACGCAAAAATAGCTGCCGTGCATGGCCCCGGTGCCGGTGCGCAGGCGGCAGCCGCTGCTGTACTGGAACGAGTCGCCTGGCTTCAGCAAAGGCTGGTGGCCCACCACGCCCAGGCCTTTGACTTCTTCGATATGGCCATTGGCATCGCTGATGGTCCAATGGCGGGCAATCAGCTGGGCGGTGGTGTCGCCAGTGTTCTGGATGGTGACCGTATAGGCAAAGCTGTACACGGCCTGGGTGGGGTCGGATTGCTCGGGCAGGTACTGCGGCAAGACTTCGACGGTGAACTGGTATTTGGGCATGGGCAGGATCGTACCGTGCCTGCATACACGGTCTGCGAAAATACGGGCTATGAAAAATTACCAAAAAAATTTCTGTATCGCCCCCTCGATCCTCGCCGCCGACTTTGCCCGCCTGGGTGAGGAGGTGAAAAACGTCATTGCGGCCGGTGCCGACTGGATCCACTTCGATGTGATGGACAACCACTACGTGCCGAACCTGACTTTCGGCCCCATGGTCTGCAGCGCCTTGAAGCCGCATGCCAAAAAGCCCGACGGCACGCCAGTGCCTATCGACGTGCACCTGATGGTGCAGCCGGTGGACGCGCTGGCGGCCTCGTTTGCCGATGCGGGCGCGTCGCTGATCAGCTTCCACCCCGAAGGTACGGGCCATGTGCACCGCAGCGTGCAGGCCATCAAGTCTAAAGGCTGCCAGGCAGGGCTGGTGTTCAACCCCGCCACGCCGCTGGATGTACTGGACTGGGTGATCGACGACATTGACTTGATTCTGATCATGAGCGTCAACCCCGGTTTTGGCGGCCAGAGCTTTATCGACTCGGCCTTGCGCAAGGTGGAGCAGGCCCGCAAGCGCATCGAAGCTTCGGGCAAGGATATCCGCCTGGAAGTGGATGGTGGCATCAAGACCGACAACATCGCCCGCGTGGCATCGGCCGGGGCAGACACTTTTGTGGCGGGCAGTGCGATTTTCGGCAACCCTGATTACAAGGCGGTGATCGACGCGATGCGCAGCGCCCTGGCCACCGTGTGACCTACTATTCGCCCATGACTTCCCGGAGTGCGCCATGGCATTGATCATCACTGACGAGTGCATCAATTGCGATGTGTGCGAGCCCGAGTGCCCGAACGATGCGATCTACCTGGGCGTGCAGATTTACGAGATCGACCCGCACAAGTGCACCGAGTGCGTCGGCCACTTCGATGAGCCGCAGTGCGTGCAGGTCTGCCCGGTGTCGTGCATTCCGGTGAACCCGGAGCATGTAGAAGATGTTGACACCCTCTGGGCCAAGTACCGGCGATTGCAGGCCCAGATCGTCAAGTCCTAAACGGGTTCGGGCGGCCGCACCGGCTTCGGCCGGGGTGGCTTGGTGGTGTGGATGGCCATGGTGGCCTTGTCCATATCGCCCGCCATCAGTGCTGGCACGGCCAGAATCGCCCGGGTCATGCTGTCGTCAATCGCCGTGCGGTGATCGGCAGACGGCTTTTTCAGCACCCAGTTCAGTACTTCATCGCGCGCACCTGGATGGCCAATGCCAATGCGCAGCCGCCAGTAGTCGGGGCTGCCCAGCTGCGCATGGATGTCGCGCAGGCCGTTGTGCCCCGCGTGGCTACCGCCCAGCTTGAGCTTGGCTTGGCCGGGCACGATGTCGAGTTCGTCGTGCACCACCAGAATCTCGCTGGGCTGGATCTTGAAGAACCGTGCCAGCGCACCCACCGATTTGCCCGACAGGTTCATAAAGGTCTGGGGTTTGAGCAGCCAGCGTGGCTCGCCCTCCACCACCACGCGCGCCACCAGGCCGCAGTAGCTTTTATCGGGTTGCAGGCCGGTTTTGAGCTCGCGCGCCAATGCGTCTATCCACCAGAACCCAGCGTTGTGGCGTGTGGCTTCGTATTCGGGGCCGGGGTTGCCCAGGCCAACAAACAGTTTGATCATGGCTGTGATTATCCAAAAACAAAAAAGGCCCACCGAAGTGGGCCTTTAAGGGCTGAACCGGGCTGAAAAGAATTACTTCTTGGCAGCAGGCTTGGCGGCGGCCGGAGCCTTGGCAGCAGGCGCCTTGGCACCGGCTTTGCCCTTGGCGGGTGCAGCAGCAGCGGCTGGATCCACAGCGACTTCTTCGGCCAGCGCAATCACGGACACCAGTGCAGGGTTTTCGCGGCCTTTGGTGACAACCGACACGCCCTTAGGCAAGACCAGGTCTTTGGCGTGCAAAGACGAGCCTTTGGTCAGGCCGCTCAGGTCTACTGCGATGAATTCGGGCAGGTCTGCAGGCAGGCAGGAAATTTGCACTTCGGTCGCCACGGGGGTAACCATGCAGTTTTCCGTTTTGACGGCGGGGCACACGTCCTGGCCGCTGTAGTGCAGAGGCACCTTCATGGTCAGCTTGGTGTTGGTTTCTACGCGCTGGAAGTCAGCGTGCAGAATCAGTTGGCGGAAGGGGTGCATTTGCACATTGCGCAACAGCACTTTGCTTTCCTTGCCAGCCAGTTCCATGTCCAGAATGGTGGAGTGGAAGGTTTCTTTTTTCAGAGCGTGCCACAGAGCGTTGTGGTCAATTTCGATCTGAGCAGCCGGTGCTTCGCCACCGTAGACGATGCCGGGGGTACGGCCAGTAATGCGGAGACGGCGGCTCGCACCCGTGCCCTGCTTTGCGCGCTCAAAAGCGACGAATTTCATAATCAACTCCTGTAAGAGTGCACCGCGACCAGTGCCACTCCGATTTAAAAAGGCCCGCACGCAACATATTTGTACATGCGTACGGGCCTGCTTTTTTGTTCTCAGGCCTAGAAAAGGTTTTCCTGGTCCGAGAACAAACTCATGACCGACTCACCGTTGGCAATCCGCTGTATCGTTTCGGCGATCAGGGGGGCCACGGTAAGTTGGCGAATTTTGGGGCATGCCAGCGCTGCAGCGCTGAGCGGTATGGTGTTGGTCACCACGACTTCGTCCAGGGCCGAACCGTTCGCAATGCGTTCGATGGCCGGGCCAGAGAAGATAGGGTGGGTGCAATACGCATACACTTTTTTCGCGCCGCGCTCTTTCAAGACTTCGGCGGCTTTGACCAGCGTGCCTGCGGTGTCAATCATGTCGTCCATAACCACGCAGTTGCGTCCATCGATTTCACCGATCACGTGCATCACTTCGCTGACGTTGGCCTTGGGGCGGCGCTTGTCGATGATGGCCATGTCGCAACCCAGTTGCTTGGCCAGCGCACGGGCACGCACCACGCCACCTACATCGGGCGACACAACGATCAGGTCTTCGTAGTTCTTTTGGCGCAGGTCACCCAGCAAAACGGGTGAAGCGTAAATATTATCTACCGGGATGTCAAAGAAACCCTGGATCTGGTCGGCATGCAGGTCCATAGTCAAAACGCGGTCTACGCCCACGGCTTGCAGCATGTTGGCCACCACCTTGGCGGTGATCGGCACACGTGCCGAGCGGGGGCGGCGGTCTTGGCGGGCGTAGCCAAAATAGGGAATCACGGCGCTGATGCGTTCGGCAGAGGCACGCTTAAGCGCGTCCACCATGATCAGCAGTTCCATCAGGTTTTCGTTGGTGGGCGCGCAGGTGCTTTGCACCACAAACACATCGCGGGCACGCACGTTTTGGTTGATTTCGACGGTCACTTCACCATCGGAGAAGCGGCCCACGCGGGCGGCACCCAATGAGATGCCAAGGTGTTTGGCAATGTCAGCGGCCATGCCCGGATTGGCATTGCCCGTGAAAATCATGAAATCAGTGTGGTGGGGCTGCATGAGCATTCCGGCTGTGAAATAACTGGCGATGTAGGAACTAGCGATGAAATAACTGTGTGTGAATATTCTGAATAACCGCGTATTTAGAATATTTGGCAGGGGAAGAAGGACTCGAACCTTCGCATGCTGGAATCAAAATCCAGTGCCTTAACCAACTTGGCGACTCCCCTACACGGGTCCACAGCATGAAGCTGCAAACCGATTAACCATCGCTGAAAGCCCAGCCTTTGAGAGGATGGACATCCATATTGCTGCATTTGCGAACTTGCCAGGCACCGTATTCACTTGGTACATCCGACAAATCTACATCGCTCAGTATTTGCGCAAACACCGCGCTACCAGAGCCAGTCATTCTAGCATTTAAACCTTTGCCTCCAAGCCACTCAAGGGCTTGGTTCACTGCAGGGCAAAGGTTTTGCGCAACTGGCTGCAAGTCATTAGTACCGAAGTAATAAGGCTGAGCAGCAAAGCCTGCGAGTATAGCACTATCTGAATCGCGTTTTAAATTTGGCGATGAAAAAATCAGTTGGGTGTCCAGCCCTTCAGGCGGCTTGGCGACGGCAAAGCGGGCCGATGGCAGCGAAATTGGCGTGATTTTTTCGCCAATGCCTTCGACCCAGGCGTTGCTGCCGCCCAGGAAAAACGGCACATCGGCTCCCAGTTGTAGACCAATGGTTAGCAGTTGCTCCAGCGGCACATTCAGTTTCCACAAGCGGTTGAGCGCCAGCAGGGTGGATGCGGCATCGGACGAGCCACCGCCCATGCCGGCCTGCGCCGGAATGCTTTTCAGCACGCCGATGTGCGCGCCCAGTGGCGTGCCGGTGGCGGTTTGTAGCGCACGGGCGGCACGCAGCACCAGGTCGTCGGGCGGCAGCGGGATGCTGAGGTCTTCGCGGCTGAGCTGGCCGTCTGTACGCAGTTCAAAGTGCAAGGTGTCGCACCAGTCGATCAACATGAAGACCGACTGCAACAGGTGGTAGCCACCGGCACGGCGGCCGGTGATGTGCAAAAAAAGATTCAGCTTGGCCGGGGCAGCTACGTCGTACAGGGCTTGCATGTCTATTTATCGAGAACGAGGCGCAGGGTGGCCGTGGGTTCTGGCTGGCTGCGCACTGCAGTAATCCGGCCATCATCCAGCCGGGCCAGATCGGCTTGCCAGCCCGGCGCTGGGGTGTTGCGGCCTTGTAACCAGTCGAACAGCGCTGCCAACGGCAGCGGGGCTCCGGTTGCTTGTGCGACCAAGGCTTCCAGCGAATCAAAGGGCCGGACGTCGCCATTGGCGTACAGCGTCGCCGATTCGGGCTGCCACACCAAGCGTGCAAGCGTGCCGCCGAGCGGATTGAAGAGAGTTAGCTCACCTGCTTCTGCCGAGCCCTTGAGTTCAAAGCTGGCCGAAAATGACTGGGCGGCTGATCCATCGACCTGCAAAGCCAGGCGGCCGCTCCAAAAGGCGGATGGGTCGGCGTTCTGGCGGCCACTGTTCAAGTGCGCGCACCCGGCCAGAAACAACGCGCACACCATCAGCGCCCACTGGCGGGCCAGGGCGCTCACAGTTTGACTTGCAAGCGTTTCAGCGTGGCCAGCAGGGTTTCGTTGTCGCTATTGATCTGCAGGCCTTCTTTCCAGATGCTGGTGGCGCGCTCGCGTTGGCCCAGGGCCCACAGCACCTCGCCTAGATGGGCGGCGATTTCGGCATCGGGCTTGGCCTTGAAGGCCCCGTCGAGCACGCGCAGGGCCTCGTCGTTGTTGCCCATGCGGAACTCGACCCAGCCCAAGCTGTCGGCGATGAAGGGGTCGTTGGGCACAAATTCCAGCGCTTTGCGGATCAAGTCGCGGGCTTCGGGCAGGCGCACATTGCGTTCGGCTAGCGAATAGCCCAGGGCGTTGTAGGCGTGGTGGTAGTCGGGTTTGATGGCGATCAGCCTGCGCAGCAGACGCTCCATGTCGTCCATTTTGTCGAGCTTTTCGGCCAGCATGGCCTGGTCGTACAGCAGGTCGGCATCGTCAGGGTGTTCGGCCACCGCTTTGGCCATCAGGTCATAGGCGGCTGGATACTGTTTGTTGTCGCGCAGTAACTGCACTTCGGCGGTCAGCTTCTGCCGGGCTTCTGTCGGGGTGCGTTCTGGCAGGGCTTGCAGCAGGGCGCGGCCCTCGGCCAGCTTGCCTTGTTTGGCCAGCAACGAGGCCCGGCGGTTTTGCACGGCCAGCAGCTCTTCGGCGTTGTCGATTTTTTGCAACCAGGCTGCGGCTGCAGGATAGTTTTTGCGGTTCTCTGCAACCTGCGACAAGGCCATATAGGCCGCCGACAAGCCCCGGGTACGCCCTTCGCTAGGGGCCAGTGGCTCAGCCAGAGCAATGAAGCGTTTGAGCGAGTTCTCGGCTGGGTTGAGCTGATTCTCCTGGACCTGCAAGCTGCCCTGTACCAGCCAGGCATCTGGGAAATCGGGGTTTTGGCTGGTCAGCAGACTGAGTTGCTGCGCTGCTTCACCGTAGCGCAGCGCTTCCAGCAGTGCGCGGACATAGGCCATGCGCAACTCGGGTAGGGGCTGGCCGCTCAGGTAATGCAGTACCAAAGGTTCGGCCAGCGGGACTTTCGGCCCCATCATTTCCAGTGCCAGTTGCACCGGACCGGGCGCGGTGATAGACAGGGTTTGGCCGTTGCGGGCCGCCTCTAGCGCGCCAGAGGTGTCACCTGCGGCCAGCCGCATGCGGCCCACGGTGGTCCAGGCTGCAGGGCCGTTCAATGAATCCGCCAGATAGCTGCCCAGCACCTGCTCAATCACTGTTGCTGCCAGTTTCTTGTCGGAAATTTGCGCATAGGTCGGCGGAATCGCGGTGATGGCTGCGGCACGGTCGGCATCTGGGGCCATCGCCAGCTCGGCCTTGAGAGGCTCAGCGGTGTCCGCCACACGGTTCAGCGCCAACAAGATTTGCAGCACATAACGGTTGGCATCGCGGGATGCGGGCTCGGCCTTGCTCCAGACGCGGGCAGCTTGCAGCGCGGCCTCGCCGGAGCGGGACTGTAAGGCGATCTCAACCGCGCGCCGGTACAGGCTGGGGTCGTCGGCCTTGCGTGCGCCTTCTAAATACAACTGGTAGGCAATGCCAGGCTCGCCACCGGCCGC
The DNA here is from genome assembly GCF_056521385.1 of Rhodoferax sp. RT5P35. Lineage (NCBI taxonomy): Bacteria > Pseudomonadati > Pseudomonadota > Betaproteobacteria > Burkholderiales > Comamonadaceae > Rhodoferax > Rhodoferax sp. RT5P35. Next base: position 52,263 of record NZ_JBWMAX010000020.1, read on the forward strand.
GTTCAGCTCACCCAGCAGCACAATGTAGAACAGCTCGCCATTCATGGCGGATTGCGCGGGCGCGGCTTCTGTCGCGCTGGGTGCTGCGGTCTCGGGAGCCGTTTGCGCAAATGCGTGCAGGCCGCCCGTGGCCAAAGCCAAAGTTGCCAATCCGTGGGTAGCCAGTCTGATATATCGCTTCATCGGCTCATAATAATCCAAGCCTATTCACATGCCGTGTTCGGGGGGTAAAGCTCCCTGGCAAGGATCTATTTTTCTCCCTAACCACCACGTGCCATGCCCGAGTTACCCGAGGTTGAAGTCACCCGCCTGAGTTTTGCCGACCGGATCCAGGGCGCGCGCATCAGCAGCGTGCGTATGGGCAAACCGCTGCGCTGGCCGCTGGGTTATGACCCTGCCCTGTTGGCGGGCCGCACCGTGCTGCAGGTGCGCCGACGGGGCAAGTATTTGCTGTTGGACCTGGATGCGGGCCTGCTGCTGCTGCACCTGGGCATGTCGGGCAGCCTGCATTTCGCGCCCCAGCAGCCAGAGCCGGGCGCGCACGACCACTGCGATGTGGTCACCCACCTGGGCATCTTGCGCCTGCACGACCCGCGCCGGTTTGGGGCGGTGGTGTATGCCGACAGCCAGGACGCACCCGAAGCCGCCAAGCTGCTAGGGCACTTAGGCATGGAGCCGCTGGACGAAGGATTTTCTTTACCGGCTTTTTACGCAGGGCTACAGATGCGCAAAACGGCCATCAAACAGGTGCTGTTGGCGGGCGAGGTGGTAGTAGGCGTGGGCAATATCTATGCGTCCGAGGCGTTGTTCATTGCCGGTATCCGCCCCACGGTGCGTGCCCACAGCATCAGCAAACCACGCGCTGCCCGGCTGCATGCTGCCGTGCGCAGCGTGTTGGCACGGGCGGTATTGAAGGGTGGCAGTACCCTGCGGGACTTCTCTAATGCCCATGGCGAGAGCGGCTACTTCCAGCTCGAAGCCATGGTTTACGACCGCGAGGGCCTGCCGTGCCGGGTATGCGCCACGCCCATCCAGCAAATCCGCCAGGGCCAGCGGTCTACTTACTTTTGCCCCGTCTGCCAAAAGCGCTAAAGGATTACCTACCCCCAGGCTGCAGTGCTGCGCATCTTTCGCCAACCCCCTTGGCATGGGGGCAACACCAGCAGCCTGGCAGAGCCAGTTCTGCGGTGTTTCTGGGCGGCATACGTTCCCGGTTTAGACGGGGGCTAAATTGCCATGGCGCTAGTGCTATATTGATTTTTTGTTTTTTACTACCCACCTATTCCCGCTGTGGCGACCTCCTTTAATGAACAACTAGGCCAGCATGGCGCGTGGCGGCGTGAGCTGGCGCTGCGCCTGAAGCTGCTGTCCGCGTGGATGAAAGAGCACGCGCTGATGGATGCCGGGGTCGAGGCCCGGCTGCGGCGGCTGGAAGACCAGATGCGCAGCGACAAGGTGATGGTCGCCTTTGTGGCCGAGTTCTCTCGCGGCAAGTCGGAGCTGATCAACGCCGTGTTTTTTGCCGGATACGGTCGCCGCATCATGCCCGCCAGCGCAGGCCGCACCACCATGTGCCCAACCGAGTTGGGCTATGACGCGGGGGTGCCGCCCAGTCTGCGGCTGCTGCCCATCGAATCGCGCCTGCACCCCCAGTCGCTGGCCGAATGGCGGCAGGCCCCTGAGCAGTGGACCCATATCGACCTGGACGTGAACGATGCGGCCCATCTGGCCCAAACCATGGAGAAGGTCACCGAAGTCCGCAGCGTCACCCAGGACGAAGCCCGCGCATTGGGTTTCTGGCACGACCAGGAATCCGACGACAACCCGCCGCTGGATGCCGAAGGCCGGGTCGAAGTGCCCCGCTGGCGGCATGCGCTGGTCAATATGGCGCACCCGCTGCTGCTGCAAGGCTTGGTGATTCTGGATACGCCCGGGCTGAACGCCATCGGTGCCGAGCCCGAGCTGACCGTCAACCTGATCCCCCAGGCCCATGCCGTTGTCTTCATACTGGGGGCCGACACCGGGGTCACCAAGTCCGATCTGGCCGTCTGGCGCGACCACCTCAGTGCCACTGCCGACGACATGGCTGCGCGCCTGGTTGTGCTCAATAAGGTCGATACCCTGTGGGATGCGCTCAGCACGCCCGCGCAGGTGCAGGCGCAAGTCGATCGCCAGCGGGTCGCTTCTGCAGCGCTGCTGGGCGTGCCAGCGCAGCAGGTGCTGGCAGTGTCGGCGCAAAAAGGCCTGGTGGCCAAGATTACCGGCGATGCGCCGCTGCTAGAAGCCAGCGGCCTGCCAGAGCTAGAGGTGGCGCTGGGCCAGGGCATTCTGGGCCAGCGGCAAGAAATTCTGCGCTCGGCCGTGGCCCGTGGCATCACCGACCTGCGCACCGAGACCGGCCGTGTGCTGCATGTGCGTCGCCGCGACCTGGCCGAGCAAAAAATGGAGCTGCAGGGCCTGGGCGGCAAGAATTTGACTGTGGTGAAGAACATGCGCCAGCGCATCGAGCAGGAAAAGCACGAGTTCGACATGGGCAACGCCAAGATACACGCCGTGCGCGCCATCCAGCTTAAGCTGCTGGGCGAGGTGTACACCTTGCTTGGCAGCCGCACCCTGAAAGCCGAAATGGCGGTGCTGGCCGAGGCACTGCAAAAACCCGGCTGGAAGCGCGGCATCAAAGGTGTCTACGCCGACACCTTCGCCCGGTTGAATGACAACCTGGCCAAGGCCCAGACGCACAGCATGGAAATCCACAGCATGCTGGCCGCCACGTTTGACCAGCTGAATGCCGAATTCGGCTTCTCGCTGCTGCTGGCTGGCACGCCCGACGTGCAGGGCCACCAGGCCGAACTGGCCGAGATCGAGGCCAGCCATGTGCAGTACCTGAGCCTGCGCAACGCCCTGAAGCTGGCCCAACCCGAGTTTGCCGAGCGTTTGGTGCGGGCGCTGCGCTCGCGGCTGCGCGGGGTCAACCAGTCGGCCTTTGACGATGTGGAGCTGTGGAGCAAATCCGCCACCGCCCAGCTGGAAGACCAGCTCAAAGAGCGCCGCAAAAGCTTCACCCGGCGCATCGAGGGCACTGACCGCATGCAAACTGCTGCGGGCGGCCTGGACGCGCAGGTGGCCGAGATCGAAGGCCAGGAGGCCGTGCTGGGCCAGTTCGAAACCCGTTTGCAGCTGCTGACCTCGTATTTTTTGACCACCGCCGGACCCCGGCCCCCTTTGGAATGAATTTGGTATGACGGCAGTTTTAGAGGCGGCGTACGCAGCCCCCCAGGCGGTAGCCACGGCCTTCGCCTCCCAGGTGATCCAGTGGCAAAAGACCCATGGCCGCAATAGCCTGCCCTGGCAAAACACCCAGGACCCGTACCGCGTGTGGCTATCGGAAATCATGCTGCAGCAGACCCAGGTCAGCTCGGTACTGGAATACTTTCCGCGCTTTTTGGCCCGCTTTCCCGACGTGCAAAGCCTGGCCGCTGCCAGCCTGGACGACGTGCTGGGCTTGTGGAGCGGTCTGGGCTACTACAGCCGCGCCCGCAACCTGTACCGCTGCGCCCAACAGGTGGTGGCGGTGCACGGCGGGCGTTTTCCGCCTACCGCCGAGTTGCTGCAAACTCTGCCGGGCGTCGGCCGCTCCACTGCCGCCGCCATTGCCTCGTTTTGCTACGGCGAAAGGGCTGCCATTCTGGATGCCAACGTCAAGCGCGTGCTGACCCGGGTGCTGGGTTTTGGGGCCGACTTGGCCGTGGCCGCCAATGAACGCGCGCTGTGGGACCAGGCCACCGCTTTGCTGCCCGCCCAGGCCGGGCTGGACACCATGCCGCGCTACACCCAGGGCCTGATGGACCTGGGGGCTACGGTGTGCGCACCGCGCCAGCCTACCTGCCTGCTGTGCCCGGTACAGCCGGTGTGCAAGGCCCAGCGCGAGGGCGCGCCAGAAAAATACCCCGTCAAAACCCGCAAGCTCAAGCGCAGCACCGAATCCTGGTGGCTGCTGTGGGCGCAAGATGCCGCCGGGCGTGTGTGGCTGCAGCGGCGGCCCGATGCGGGCGTGTGGGCGGGGTTGTACTGTCTGCCGGTGTTCGACAGCCGTGAGGCCCTGGCTGCGTCGGTGGGGGCTGCGGTGTTGGATGACTTGCCCGTGTTTCTGCACGTGCTGACGCACAAGGATTTGTACCTGCACCCGGTGCAAATCCAGTGGCCGCAGGATGCGCGCCCCGGCCTGCACGGTGACTGGGTTGAGGCCCAGCGCTGGGTTGACATGGGTTTGCCCGCACCCATCCGTAAACTCTTGTCTGCTACTTAATTTATAGCTAATGGCGTAGGTATTGACTACGCTAGAGGCCTAAAAGGCTTAAAAAACGGTGGCGCCACCTGATAGAGGCGGGAGGTCGCCCCGCGCATCCAGTTCGCGGTGCCGCTTCAGTGTGACCCAGCGCTTGCCGAAAGCCGCTGCCAGTTGCTCCACCAGATACACCGAGCGGTGCTGCCCGCCGGTGCAGCCAATGCCCACCGTCACGTAGCTGCGGTGGTCGCGCGCCAGGGGCTCCAGCCAGTGGGTCAAAAACTTGTCAATGTGGTTGAACATCTGCGCCACGTCGGGGCTTTGGCGCAAAAACGCCGCCACCGCGTCGTCCCGCCCGGTCAGGGCGCGCAGGTCGGGTTCGTAGTGCGGGTTGGGCAGCATGCGCACGTCGAACACAAAGTCGGCATCCACCGGAATGCCGCGCTTGAAGGCGAAGGACTCAAACACCAGCGTCAGCTGCGCCTCGGGTGCGGCGATCAGCGACTTGATGTAGCCCTGTAGCTGCGAGGCGCGGATGAAGCTGGTGTCGATCACGTGGGCTTTTTCGCGCAGGTCGGCCAGCAGCTCGCGCTCCAACTCTATGGCTTCAACCAGGGCGTGTTGCTGGTCGATGCGCTCGGAGCGCGAAAGCGGGTGCTTGCGGCGCGTTTCGGAGTAGCGGCGAACCAGCGTGTCGGTGGCCGAGTCCAGAAACAGCGATTTGATGTGCACCCCCTGCTTGCGCAGCGTCTCCAGGTGCTGAGGCACCAGGGGCAGGGCAGTGGCGCTGCGCACATCCATGGCGATGGCCACCTTTTTCGCGCCCTGGGTCTGCTCCAGCTTCACGAAGCTCAGCAGCAGTTCGGGCGGCAGGTTGTCTACGCAGTAATAGCCCGCGTCTTCCAGTGCGTGCAGGGCGACCGACTTGCCCGAGCCGGACATCCCTGTGATCAAAACAATTTCAAGTTTCATGGCTCGCCTAGCATCTCCTTGGCATGGGCCAGCGTAGTGCTGGATAGTTTTTCGCCTCCGAGCATGCGCGCAACTTCGGCCACGCGTTGTTCGCCCAGTACCAAGGCCACGCTGCTGACTGTGCTTTTGCCGTCGCGCTGCTTGGCCACCACCAGGTGGTGGTCGGCACAGGCGGCGACCTGGGGCAGGTGGGTGACGGCCAGTACCTGGCGGTCGCGGCCCAGCTGCTTCATCAGGCGGCCCACGGTTTCGGCCACGGCACCGCCCACGCCGGAATCTACCTCGTCAAAAATCAGGGTTTGCGCCGTGCCCAGCTCGCTGGTAGTGACCGCAATGGCCAGCGCGATGCGTGACAGCTCGCCGCCAGAGGCCACCTTGCCCACCGCGCGCGGTGTGCTGCCTGCGTGCCCGGCCACCAGAAACTGCACTTCTTCCAGCCCGCTGGCGCTGGGCTCTATCTTTTGCAGCACCACTTGGAACTGGCCACCCTGCATGCCCAGGCCCTGCATGGCCAGGGTGATGGCCTTGGCCAGGCGGGGGGCAGCCAGGGCGCGGGCTTTGCCCAGCGCCGTGGCCTCGGCGCGGTAGGCGGCCTGGGCCTTGCGCTCGGCGGCCTCCAGGGCCTGGCTGTCGGCGGCAGCGTCCAGCCGGGCCAGCTCGGTTTTCCACGTGGCCAGCAGTGCGGGCAGCTCGGCGGGAGTGCGTTTGTAGCGCCGGGCCAGCGACACCCATTGGGACAGGCGGTCGTCCAGCGCGTCCAGCCGGGCCGGGTCCTGCTCGGTTTTGCGCAGGGTGGCGTGCAGCGAATGGGCGGCATCTTCGGCCTGCGCCAGGCTGGATGCCAAAACCTCGGCAAGCGCAGCATATTCGGGCGCTATGTGCTCTTGATTGTGTAGCGCAGTGTGGGCGCGGGACAAGCCGGCCAAGGCGCCCGAATCTTCACCGGCATCGTCTCCTTCCAGCGCGTCGATGGCGGTTTGCACTGCATCCAGCAGGGCTTGGGTATGGGATAGGCGGGTGTGCTCGGCGTTGAGCTCGCTCCACTCGTCGGCACCGGGGTTGAGCTTGCCCACTTCACCAATCTGCCAGGCCAGGCGCTCCTGCTCTTGCTGCAGCGAGTCGCACGCGGCCTGGGCATCGGCCAGGGCTTTCTGGGCACTGCGCCACTGGGTCCACAACGCCTCTAGTGCGCGGGTGCTGCTGCCTGCGTAGGCATCCAGCAGGCTGCGCACGGTGTCGGGGCGGGTCAGGCTTTGCCAGGCGTGCTGGCCGTGGATGTCGAGCAGTTGGTCGCCGATCTCGCGCAACTGGGTGGCGGTGGCGGGGCTGCCGTTGATCCAGGAGCGGCTTTTGCCTTGCGCGTCGACAGTACGGCGCAGCAGCAGGCTGTCGGCCTGGTCAAACCCGGCCGTGTCCAGCCAGCGGCTGATGGCGGGCAGGCTGTCGAATTCTGCGCTGATGTCGGCCCGGGCCGCGCCTTCGCGCACCGTGCCCGCATCGGCGCGGCTGCCCAGGGCCAGTTGCAGCGCGTCGATCAGGATGGATTTGCCCGCGCCGGTTTCGCCGGTGAGCACGCTGAAGCCGGTGTCCAGCTCCAGATCCAGCTCGCGCACGATCACAAAGTCGCGCAGGGTGATGCGTTTCAAAGCCATATGTTCACCGTCGTCATAACTTTAAGAGCCTTCATTCCAGTGGAGTTTGCGGCGCAAGGTGTCAAAGTAGCTCCAGCCCTGGGGGTGCAAAAAGCGAGCTCGGTGCTCGGAGCGGCGCACGACGATGCGGTCGCCGTGCTGCAGCGAGGCCAGCGACTGCATGTCGAAGTTGGCGCTGGCATCGCGCCCTGCTACTAATTCAATAGCTACTTCTGCAGCATCTGCAAGCACAATCGGCCTATTTGTCAATGTGTGTGGGGCAATCGGCACCATCACCCAGCCGGGGATGGACGGGTGCATTAGCGGCCCGCCCGCCGAGAGCGAATAGGCGGTGGAGCCGGTGGGCGTGGCGATGATCAGGCCGTCTGCCCGCTGGTTCGCCACCAGGCGGCCATCCACCTCCACGCGCAGCTCCAGCATGCCCGAGGTGGCGCCGCGGTTCACCACCACGTCGTTCAGCGCCAGCGCGTCAAACACGCACACACCGGCGCGCATCACGCGGGCGTGCATCAGGCTGCGGTGGTCTTCCTCGAAGGTGCCATGCAGCATCGGCAGCAGGGTGGATGCGTAGGACTCGATCGGAATGTCGGTAATAAACCCCAGCCGTCCCTGGTTGATGCCCATCAGCGCCACCCCGTAGCGGGCCAGTTGGCGGCCAATGCCCAGCATGGTGCCGTCGCCACCCACCACCAGCCCCAGGTCGCAGCGCTGGCCAATGGCCGCGATATCCAGCGCCGGGTAGCCGGTCAGGCCGGTGTTGGCCACGGTTTCCGCATCCACCACCACCTCGCAGCCCTGGCTGGTTAAAAACTGTGCAATCTCTTCCAGTATCTGGCGCGACGAGGCGTTGGCTGCGTAAGTGCCCGGCGCGGCGTATTTGCCGAAGAGCGCAACGTGACGGAATTGTGATTTCATGCACAAATTACATCACTAAAATATAGCCATGCTCGATGAACGTGCCAAGTTGTTAATGAAAGCGCTGGTCGAGCGCTATATCGCCGATGGCCAGCCCATAGGCTCGCGCACGCTCTCCAAAGCCTCGGGGCTGGACCTGTCGCCCGCCACCATCCGCAACGTGATGTCCGACCTGGAAGAACTGGGCCTGATCGTCAGCCCGCACACCTCGTCGGGGCGCATCCCCACGGCGCGCGGCTACCGGTTGTTTGTGGACACCATGCTCACCGCGCAGCCCGGCCCGCTGGCGCATCCCAAGCTGGTCGCCGAGCAGCCGCAAAAGGTCATCGTTAACGCGGCCAATCTGCTGTCTAGCTTGTCGCAGTTTGTGGGCGTGGTGATGGCACCGCGGCGCACCTCGGTGTTTCGGCATATTGAATTTTTACGCCTGTCGGACAAGCGCTTTTTGGTTATCATCGTCTCGCCCGAAGGCGATGTGCAAAACCGCGTGATCTTCACCGAAGTCGACTACACCTCTTCGCAGTTGGTGGAAGCCGCCAACTACCTCAACGGCCACTACGCCGGCCTGTCCATCGAGCAGGTGCGCGAACGCCTGAAGAACGAAGTCGAAACCCTGCGCGGCGAAATCGCCAGCCTGATGCAGGCCGCCGTCAACGCCAGCTCCGACGCACTCACCCGCGAGCAGGACGAGGTGGTCATTTCCGGCGAACGCAATCTGCTGGCCGTGAGCGACTTCTCCAGCGACATGGGCCACCTGCGCCGCGCCTTTGACCTGTTCGAGCAAAAAACCCAGATCATGCGGCTCTTGGACATCTCCAGCCAGGCCGAAGGCGTACGCATCTACATTGGCGGCGAAAGCCAGGTCGTGCCGTTCGAAGAACTGTCCATCGTCAGCGCCCCCTACGAGGTAGACGGTCAGATCGTCGGCACCCTGGGCGTGATCGGCCCCACCCGCATGGCCTACGACCGCATGATCCAGATCGTGGACATTACCTCCAAGCTGGTCAGCAACGCGCTAAGCCACCAGAAGTAGTAGCTTTTACCCGCAGTAAAATGTCGAGTTGTGTGGGGCATTAGCTCAGTTGGTTAGAGCAGAGGACTCATAATCAATGGGTGTCGCGAAATAAACTTAGATGCCATTTTTCGCCGTCGCTGACAACATCAAGCGCAAGGTATTGATCTAAAAGAACTTATGCAAAAATTGATAGGAAGTAGAGCGGGTGCGAAGCGTTGTTGATTTCCCATATAGAGGGAGTTCTGCAACCTCATTGCAACCGGCATCTGCTTTGATAGCGGCGTCACGGACTCAGGTCCGGCTACCGTTGAAGTTTTGTTGTGTAGAAAGTGGGCCGTTAGCTCAGTTGGTTAGAGCAGAGGACTCATCGAATAGGTGACCCTGGTGTGAGAGCGCCAGTGGAAAACCGGGTGAACTCAGGGAAACCGTCAGCCTCGTCAAAAAAGGCCCGGCAATCCTGAGCCAAGCTCGCTGAAGGCAAGTCGTAAGACTGGTAAGCGAGAAGGTGCAGAGACTAGGGTGTGAGGAGCCAATCCGATAAGCACCCCACGAGCGCCCGGCACCCTTACATGCGACCTAGGTCGTGATGCGGGTGATGAGATAGTCCAGGGAATAGGGAAACCTATACAAACCTGAATCCTTTGGTCGTTGGTTCAAGTCCAACACGGCCCACCATTTTCTACATGTGTATCTGTCAACATCGACCGACCATCGGACGTCTCAAGCAACAAAACGCGGAGTCAGTGCGGCGATTGAATGGCGTCGCGGATACCCCATAAAAACATACCTGCTCCGAGCAGAAGAGCACAGGCCACATAGAACCAGAAGCTCACACGGGCCTCGTCGCGATCTATTGGCGATGAGTAGCGAGTACTTACCCAGCCGTTTTGAATTGCGAACACGCCGAAGCCAAAAGGTATCGGTGCGCCAAGTATCAAATCGAGCGGGGTAGATGTTTGTCTCTCAAAGCCACCGTGTCTTACCAGAACCATCACGATCACGAAGATCATGTATCCGATCATCAGGTTGCGCTGGGTTTTGCTGTACATACCTTCACCGTTACACCGTTAGATTGCGAAGTGACTCACCTGACAAGCTTACCGCTAATTGGCTGCCCAGAAGCTTCGTAGCTACTAGGCGTCAATCAGCATGCTTGATTTAACAATGTAACGGTCTGTCCTGGTCTGATGAATTCGTCCACACAGATAGGTGCAAATCACCTGGGTAGTAAAAGTGACGAAATCGAAACGAAGAGTCTTTGACGCGAGCTTCAAACTGCAAGTTGTTGAGATGATCCGGGCGCAAGGCCTGGGCA
>NZ_JBWMAX010000208.1:0-1231 GCF_056521385.1 Rhodoferax sp. RT5P35
TCCACACCCCGGAGACACCATGCAACCCACCCTGATCCGTTTCGGCCTTGCCGCCCTGGCCCTGGTATCCGCCACCGCCTTCGCCCAAAACCTGCCCTACGGCGCGCCCATCAGCCTGGACGCTGCCAAAAAAGTCGCCCAGGCCGCTGCCGCCGAAATGCACAAAAAGCGCCTGGAGCTGACCATCGCCGTGGTCGATTCCGGCGGCAACCTGGTCTACCTGGAGCGCGCCAACCAGGCCCCCATCGGCACGGTAGATGCCGCCATCGGTAAAGCCAAAGCCGCCAACGGCATCAAAGCCCCCACCAAAGCCATCGAAGAGCAGATCTTGGGCAACAACAAACTCAACCTGCTGGCCGTGCCCGGTGCCTTCCCGGTAGAAGGCGGCGTGCTGCTGGTGGCCAACAACCAGATCGTCGGCGCCATCGGTGCCAGCGGTGCCATGCCCGCAGACGACGGCGCGGTCGCCAACGCGGGCGCGAAAAGCCTGCAACCCTGATCGAGCGAGAAAATAGCACCATGCCCACCACCCTGACCTATCTTTTTGACCCCCTGTGCGGCTGGTGCTACGGCGCTTCGCCAGTGATGCAGCAACTCGGGCAACACCCTGGCTTCACCCTGGCGCTGGCCCCCACCGGCCTGTTCGCAGGCGGTGGACGCACCATGGATGCGGCTTTTGCCGACTTCGCCTGGTCCAACGACACGCGCATCGCCAAACTCACCGGCCAGCCCTTCACCCAGGCCTACCGCACCCAGGTGCTGGGCCGGCACGGCAGCCCGTTCGACTCCAGCACCGCCACCCTGGCGCTCACCGCCCTGTCCTTGACCGAGCCCGCACGCGAGCTGCAAGCCCTGAAGCTCTTGCAGGAAGCCCGCTACGTCGATGGCCTGGACACCACCGCCGTACCCGTGGTGGAAAAGCTGCTGCGTGGTGCCGACCTGGCCGCCGCCGCAGACCGCCTGGTCGCCGCCGATGCCGACCTGCGCCAGGCCAACACCCTGCGCCTGCAACACGCCCAAGGCTTGATGCGCAGCCTGGGTGCCAGTGGCGTGCCCGCCCTGGTGCGCACCGACGCATCCGGCAGCCGCCTGCTGCCCGGCAATGCCTTGTTTGGCAGCTTCGAGCAGCTGCTGGACGCGTTGCGGGCGTAAGCTTGCGGTGGAGGAGTCCCCCATGACCGCACTGCACGACCAACTGGCCCAGGTGTTAGCCCACCTGCGCGCTAACCGC
>NZ_JBWMAX010000209.1:0-1229 GCF_056521385.1 Rhodoferax sp. RT5P35
CTCGGGGTGTGCGGTGACCTGCAGCAACTGGCTGTAGGCCACTTCAGCGGCCAGGCTGGCGGTGTCGAAGAGGCTGGTTTTGGGAAACAGCATGACGCCGTTGACGATGGCATGCAGGGTGTCGCCGCGCGGGCCTTCGTTGTCGGTGGCGCTGATGCCTGACGCGTTCAGCGCCCCGTCCATGCGGTACGACAGCTCGGAGCCCACGCTGACCGGGCCGATCACCCGGGCCGCGCTCACGCCGAACAGTTGCACGTGTTTGGGGTAGACCAGCCGGTACTGGCCCAGCGCCGCCAGGGTTTGCGGGGCGAACCCGGGCTGGTAGTCGTTGAAGCGGCGGTAGTAGAGGCCGATGTTGGATTCGATCTCTTCGGCGTTGTACTTGGCGCTGATGCCCCAGTTGCCCCGGTTCTTGGGCGTGACCGAATCCACATGGGTGAAGGAGGCCCCGGTGGGCGATACGGGCAGGCGGTCGGGCCCTTCAAACAGCATGTCGGCCGGGGCAAAGTAGGTGCCGCCATAGGGCAGGCGCGTGGGTTTCCACTCAAAGAAATACTGGCCCTGCACGCTGAGCCGGTTGCTCAGTTGCGCCCGGGCAGAAATGTTGCCCAGCGACAAAAACACCTCTTTGGTCTCGATGCCCGGGCTGGTGACGGCCTTGGCACCGTCGGTGGGGGCCTGCGAATACGAAATGGCGTGCGCGCCGATCAGCAGGCCCTCGCCCCAGTAGTTGGTGTGGCGGCCTACCTTCAGGCTGACCGGCGTGGCACCGATGTTGAAGTTGCCCCACGCAAACGCATCCAGAAATTCGCCTGAGGGGCCATTGACGTAGCGCTGCACCTTGGGGCTGTAGGTGTTGTTGAAGTAGCTGGAGCTGTAGCCGGGCACCGTGGTTTGCACGCTGTGGTCGCTGTAGGCCTTGTCGTACCAGCCGGAGGCGCTGGCGCGCACGCCGAGCTGGTTCTTCCAGTTCAGGTCCACCTCGCCCAGCAGGTCCAGGCGGTTGGTGACCACATCGCCGCGGTTGAACTTGCCGTCGGATTCGTCATAGGTCGGGTTGGCCAGGATGCGGCTGTCTTGCTTGTCGGCGCGCACGCCCAGGTTGTAGCGGATGGTGGTGTCCAGCCGCAGCGTGAGGTCGGGGTTGCCGGTGGCGACCTCAGACGCATGGGCGCTGGGCGCGGCCAGGGAGCCGATAGCCAGGACGATGGCGGTCAGGCTGCGGTGGG
>NZ_JBWMAX010000210.1:0-1223 GCF_056521385.1 Rhodoferax sp. RT5P35
AGCCGCCACGATTTCGCTGGGCTTGGAGATGGTGTTGTACTGGTCACCGGCAATGATGAGTTGCAGCGCAGCGATGGTCGCGTCGTTGCCCGACACCGGCGGCACGGGGTTCACGCCTGCGGCCTTGAAGGCGGCAATTGCGCCACCGCCGGTGCCGTCATTGGCGGCCACCACGCCCACGATCTGCTTGCCGAAGCGCGCAATCTGGCCGCTCACCCACTGCTGGGCCTTGGCGGGCACCCAGTCGGGTGTGTCGTATTCGGCCAAGATTTTGTAGCCGCTGTTGTCCAGCCCGGCGTGGATACCCTTCTTGATCAGGCCTGCTGCCGCATCGGTGGGCGAGCCGTTGACCTGCAGCACACCGCCTTCGCCCGGCTTCACGCCTGCGGCCTTGAGGCGCGCCACCAGCGAGTCGGCAATGGCTTTGCCGATGCCTTCGTTGTTGAACGACACGTAGTAGTCGGCCTTGGCTGCGGGAATGGGGCGGTCATAGGCCACCACCTTGATGCCCTTGGCCTGGGCCTGCTTGACCAGCGAGGCGGCAGCGGTGGAATCCACCGGGTCCAGCACGATGGCTTTTACGCCCTGCGAGATCATGGCGTTGAACTGTTGCTGCTGGCGCGATGCGTCGCCGTCGGCGTTTTGGTAGAGCACTTCGCAGGCGGCGCAGAGCTTCTTCATTTCGGCCTTGAAGCCGGGGCTGTCGTGCTCTTCGTAGCGGGTGGACGACTGGTCGGGCATCAGGAACGCGATCTTGGCGGGGGCGATGGTCTGGGCATACAGCGCGGTGCTGCCCAGGACGAGGGCGGTCAGGGATGCAAGGCGGGTCAGGGTACGAATCTTCATGTCTATCTCCGGTTTATGTAATTGGTCTTCTCAAAGGCGGGGCTGGGGTGTTCAGGGCATGGGCAGGTCATTCCTTCCATAGTTGGGTAGTCGCACAATCGATTGAGCTCTAGTGCACAGCAGAAGCGGAATCCACACTGATCTGGCGCAACTGGTGCATCACCGGTTTGAGCGTGGGGTACAGCGCCACATACAGCTTGAACAGTGCGGCATAGGTGCTGCGGGCCGGTTCCTGCGGCTGGGCGCGGGGGGTGAGCTGCACCCAGCCCTTGCGCACCGTGGCGGCATCAATCAGGCCCACACCATAGGCGGCCAGTTGCGCGGCCCCCAGCGAGGCTTCGACTTCTTCGGCGATGGTGAATACCGGGCGGCCGGTC
>NZ_JBWMAX010000211.1:0-1223 GCF_056521385.1 Rhodoferax sp. RT5P35
CCAGCGCCTGCTCCGGCATGCCCGGCGGCTCGGCCTGGGTGGCGCTGAAGACCACCAAGTCGCCCAAGGAAGTGGCCCAGTTCCTGGACTTCATGGCGCAAGAGGCCAACGTGGCCGAGTTCGCTTCGCGCACCAACACCATCCCGGCCCACGCCGAAGTCGCCAAGCGTGGCCTGGCCTACACCAGCGCAGGCCCTGCCGCCAAGGCCGCCCTCACCGTGTTCACCAACGGCACGCCCACCGTGGCCCCCGCCGCCTATGCGCTGCAGGGCTACAAATACAACCGCGCCCTGATGCTGCCCACCGTGACCCGCGTCACCCAGGCCATCGTCGGCGAGATCAGCGTGGACGAGGCGGTCAACAAGATCGGCACCGACATGGCCGAGGCGGTCAAGCAGGCCGAAAAGTAGGCTCTGAGCTGCTTGGATGCTTTTCAGGCCTCCCGTGCTTATGGATAGAGCGTGAGCAGCTATTAATTTTGTAGTGTAGTGAGAAGCAAACCCCTGCCGTTGCGGCGGCGGGGGCGATGCCTGCGCCTGCGCAGGCTGCTGGAGAGGAGATCTATGTCTGTGTTTCTGCGCCTTCTGGGCTTGTTTTTCAACCTGTTCGAGCCGGTGTTCCGGCTGGGGCAGAAGTGGCTGGGGGCCTCGCGCATCGGCTGGCTGTTTGTGGGGCCGAACCTGCTGATCATCAGCATCTTCACCTTCCTGCCCATCCTCATCAACCTGGTCTATGCGGTGACCGGTGGGGTCAACCTGCTGCCCACGCAGCGGCCATTTGTGGGGCTGGAGAACTTCAACATCCTGCTGGAATGCCGCGACTACAGCGACCTGCAAAGCTGCCGCACCGACATCTTCTGGCGCTCCATCTTCAGCACCATGAAGTTCAGCGGCATCCAGGTGGTGCTGATGCTGTTTTTCTCGCTGGTCACGGCCCTGGTGCTGAACCGCAAGATCATCGGCCGGGGCTTCTGGCGCGGCGTGTTCTTCTACCCGGTGCTGCTGTCGCCGGTGGTGGTGGCGCTGATCTGGAAGTGGCTGCTGCAAAGCCAGGGCGTGTTCAACGCGGGGCTGGTGGCCATGGGCTCGCAGCCGATGGACTGGCTGCTGGACCGGCACTGGGCCTTCTTCTGGGTGGTGGTGGTGTCCATCTGGGCGCACATGGGCTTTTACACGCTGATCCTGCTGGCCGGTTTGCAGATGATCCCCAAGTCGCTGTACGAA
>NZ_JBWMAX010000212.1:0-1222 GCF_056521385.1 Rhodoferax sp. RT5P35
TCCTGCATGCATCCGGCGTTGGCGTACAAGCGAAAGGGAAATTCTCCACACCGTTCACTCTTCATACGTAGGCTCCCCGGCGCTGCAACAGACGGGGCAGCACCATCGACACAATCAACAGCACCCCAATCACCATGGACATCACAATGCCCGTGACATTGGCCATGCCCATGGCAAAGGTCAGCAGGCCCAGGAGCAACACCGACAGCATGGTTCCGACGATGCTGCCGCGACCGCCCTCAATCGCCACACCGCCCAGAATGACCATGGTGATGGCGTCCAGCTCCCAGCCCATCGCAATGTTGGGGCGGGTGCTGCCGATGCGCCCGGTCAACATGACGGCTGCCAACGCCGCCATCAAGCCGGCAAACACAAACAGGGCCATGCGGTAGCGGTCGGCCTCGATGCCCGAGAACCGGGCCGCCACCGGATTGGCCCCGATGGCATACAGCCGGCGGCCCCACACCGTGCGGTGCAAGACCAGCCCCACGGCGCCAGCGCAAAGGCACAGCACCACAAATTCAAGCGGCAGGATCAGCCACTTCACCCCCACCAACTCACCCAGGTAGCCATTGCCGAGGAAAGAAAAAATGTCTGGATAACCCGAGATCGCCTTGTCCCCCAGCGCCACCATGGCCAGGCCCCGGTACAGCGACAGGGTCCCGATGGTGACCACAATCGACGGCAGGCGGTAATGCGTCACCAGAACGCCGTTGAGGCCACCAGCCAGGCCCCCCGTGGCAAACGCGGCCAGCGTCATCCCGAGTGGCCCCAGGCCAGCCCGCATGGCGTAACCCATGGCCAGAGAGCACAGGGCGAGGATGGCGGCGATCGACAGGTCAATCTCACCGGTGATGATGAGCAAGGCCAGCGCCAGGGCCAGAATACCTTTCTCGCTGAAATTGAAGGTGCTGTCGGCCAGGGCGTCCGGCGTCAGGAACCCCGGTTGAATCACCCCAAAAACCACCAGCAGCAGCACCAGCAAAGCCAGCAGCACGCGTTCCCATGTGTTCCAGGCCTTCATGCCAGCGCTCCTTGTCGTTCCAGAATTTGTCGTCCCGCGCGGCGTTCGGCGCGTGCATTCACGGTGACGGAAATCAGGATCACCGCCCCCGCAATCGCCTGCTGCCAAAAAGGTGACACCTGAATGACCGGCAAGGCCCCGTTGATCACCCCAATAAACAGCACCCCGAGGGCTGCGCCCCACACCGACCCCACCCCG
>NZ_JBWMAX010000213.1:0-1221 GCF_056521385.1 Rhodoferax sp. RT5P35
CACGGCGTTTTCGGCCGAGCCGTAAGCCGTGATGACCACACAACGCTCGCGGCGTTGCGCCGTCTTGACGTGCCGGAGCAGTTCAATGCCCAAGCCATCCGGCAGCCGCATGTCGGTGATGACCACGTCAAAGCTGTGCTCGTCCAGCAGATGCAGCGCATCGGCCAGGTTTTCGGCGGCTTCGACCTGGTAACCCTCGCGCAGGAGCGTCAACTCGTACAGGGTGCGCAAGTCGGGCTCGTCGTCGACCACCAGGATGCGGGTTGAGTTCAACGCTGAATTTGAGGCCATGATGTTGCTGTTGTGCTGTCGCTGTTCACGTTCATGCTGTTGGGTAGGGGGTTGAGGCGGAAGGTCACCTGAAACTCATTGCCTTCGACCGGATCACCCCGCATGGTCCGCCATTTCCGAAAATAGTTGACCGAGGCACCGTGCCCCTCGCACAGTTCACGGCAGATATAGAGCCCCAAGCCGCTGGATCGGCTCTCGGAGGAGAAAAAGGGTTCAAACAAATGGCGCTCTACCGACTGATCCATCGGCTGGCCGTCGCTCCAGACGCTCAGTGTTCCTTGCCCGGTCAGGGTGGTTCCCACGTGCACTTGAATGGCTCCCGGCTGCTGAGTCGCGTAGCGGCGCGCATTGTCAAGCAGGTTGATCAGAATCCGTCGCAAATGCTCCGGCTCAAAGCTCACCTCGATGCCTTTGCCGGGCAGTGTGACGGAGAGCACCTGTCCACTGCCGGTCTGGTCGCGCCAGTCGTTGCAAATGATGTTGATGGCCGCGTTCAACAGCAATCCGTTTGCGGGGGCGGGATTGTCGTCCTGCTGCACCCGGGAGAGGTTCAAAATATCTTCCACGATCTTTTCAAGCCGCTTGGCATTTTGCGCAACCATGCGGGTCAGTTGTTTGAGCCGGGGGTCTGAGAGGTCTTCATCCAGCAAGGCATTGGCTTGCGCGATGGCGGCCAGCGGGTTGCGTATCTCGTGGGCCACGGCGGCCGACATGCGCCCCATGCTGGCCAGTTTCTCGGTGCGCAAACGGGCTTCCATCTCGCGCTGATCTTTCAGGAACATGACACACAAGCTGTCAATGCCGCCTTGGGTGGCGGTCAATTGCGTGCGCACCTGCACGCGCCGGGGGCCCTGCCCGGCAGGCTGGATGGTGATGTCCGTCTGTTGGGGTTCATCTCGCAACAAGCTGAGTTGCATCAGTTCGACCAGT
>NZ_JBWMAX010000214.1:0-1221 GCF_056521385.1 Rhodoferax sp. RT5P35
CGCTGCCAGAGATAGCTGGCCCCGGCTTTGCCGGGCCACTGGTATCGCCCCCTGCAAGGGGGTTGGAGGAGCGAAGCGGAGCCTGGGGGTGGGCCAATATTTCACCAAAAAGGGCGCTAGCGCCCATGCCATAAGCAGGAGCAGCTATGAAATTAGGATTTATCGGTTTGGGCATCATGGGCGTACCTATGGCCTTGCACCTCGTCAATGCCGGGCACCAAGTGTTTTATTACACCCTGCACAAGGCGCACGCCGACATCACCGCATCCAGCGCCACCGCGTGCGACAGCGGAGCAGACGTGGCCAGCCGTGCCGACATCGTCTTCACCATGGTGCCCGATACCCCGGACGTAGAAGCCGTGCTGTTCGGCGAGAACGGTATTGCCGCGGGCCTGGCTAGTTCACCAAAGAGCAGCGTGATGGAAGACGGCCACAGCCGCAAGATCGTCGTGGACATGAGCTCCATTTCGCCCATGGCCACCAAGGCCTTCGCGCTGAAGATCAACGCGCTGGGCGCGGACTACATCGACGCACCTGTTTCCGGTGGCGAAGTGGGTGCCAAGGCCGCGTCACTGACCATCATGTGCGGCGGCTCGGAAGCGGCCTTTGCCACTGTGCGCCCTCTCCTGGAATTGATGGGCAAGAACATCACCCTGGTGGGCGGCAATGGCGACGGCCAGACCACCAAGGTGGCCAACCAGATCATCGTGGCGCTGAACATTGCCGCCGTGGGCGAGGCCCTGTTGTTTGCCAGCAAAGCCGGTGCCGACCCGGCCAAGGTGCGCCAGGCGCTGATGGGCGGTTTTGCGTCCAGCCGCATTCTGGAAGTGCACGGCGACCGCATGGTCAAGCGCACCTTTGACCCCGGTTTCCGCATCCGCCTGCACCAGAAGGACCTGGGTCTGGCGCTGCAGGGCGCAAGCGAGCTGGGCTTGTCCCTGCCGCAAACCACCGGTGCGGCCCAGTTGATGCAAGTCTGCGCCGCCAACGGCATGGCCGACCTGGACCACTCGGCCCTGGTGAAAGCCCTGGAACTGATGGCGGGCCACGCCGTCGCCTGAACTTAAGATAGCGCCCATGACCTCCACCGACCGCACCCAACTGCTGCGCAGCATGTTCGATGCCGCCGTGGCCGCCGCCCGCGCCGGCGAGCACGGCCGGGGCTTTGCGGTGGTGGCCAGTGACGTGCGCTCCCCGGCCGGGCGCAGCGCCGCGGCCGCC
>NZ_JBWMAX010000215.1:0-1219 GCF_056521385.1 Rhodoferax sp. RT5P35
GCTTTACCAAGGTGCGCTATCGGGGTCTACAGAAAAATGCGACGCGGGCATTTACGGCCCTGGCGCTGGCCAACCTCTACCTGGGGCGCCAAGAGCTGATGGCACAGGTGCGTCCATAAGGGCGAAAAGTGGGCCGAATGGCCCCAAAACCGAGTCCCAAGGGGCTGGGAAACGGGTGACTTTGGCCCGGTTCCAGGAAAATTTCAATGGCTGCGATGGTCTTGGGTATGGTGGCCAATTCGAGTTGCTGCAGGTAGCCCAGGCCTGCCATGGTGCGGGCGCGGTGGGGCGGTGTTCCGCAGGCGATCTTCGCAACGATGAAGGGGTGGCACACCACCTGGTCGGTGTTCAGCAGCGCGCTCAGCGTGTGATTGAAGTGCCGAAAATGTGCAACCCAGACGGAGGTGTCGACAAGAACCATGGGGGGTTTTAGCCCGGTAGCGGTTCGCGCCTGCGTGGAATGTCATGGTCTTCGCTGAGCAGGCGCACGGTGATGTTGCGCTGGATGCCTTGCTCGCCGTTACGCATGGCGTTCCACCAGGCGTACCAGTTCAGCACGCCCAGCGCGCCGCGTTTGAGCACCAGGTTGCTGTGCGGGGTGGTGGTTTGCAGCTTTTTGACGGCGTTGTCGCGGTGGTTGCCGTTGCGGTATTTCAGTACGGTCAAGGCGGCGTGCGGAAAGACCACTTCGAGCAGGCCCGCGCCGGTGCCGTCTTCCTGGCCGTCGCCCAGGTCCACGCTGAAGTTCATGCCGCTGTAGGGGGTGTCACGTTGGATCGCCATGGGGCCCTCCTGCAATAAGTGCGTTGATTCCAGGTACATGCTATCCGTATCCACAAACCGGCGGCGCAGCTTCTGGTCGTAGGGGGCTGGCAAACCACCTTGTGCTATAAAAAATAGAGCTTCTAGCGCTTATTAAATAAGCGCTAGCAGCCTATTTTGTTTGGATATGTGCTCAGGTGCTGGCAGCGCAGTCGGCATCTCCGAGCCGGTGCAGCGCTCGCGCTACCAACGCCTTCACAGAGCCATCATGTACGAAGCCTGCCACCTCGGACTCCGGCGTGTGGACGGCGGGCTGGCGACCGAAAAGCGCTTCGATGCGCGTATCGGGCGCGTAGCGGATGCAGTCCTGCGCATTGCGGCCCACGGCTTGGGCGATGGCCTGCACTACCGACTCTACCGAAGCCAGCAACACTGGCGGCTGCCAGCAGCGTGACGG
>NZ_JBWMAX010000216.1:0-1218 GCF_056521385.1 Rhodoferax sp. RT5P35
CCAGCAACCGCCACATCACGGGCTGAAAGGCCGAGCGTGGGCCGACGATGCGCAGCGGCCCGGCAATCTCCTCCTTGGCGCGGCGGGTGATCTGCAGGGCCCGCTGCAGGCCCAGCAGCGAGGGCTGGGCTTCTTCCAGAAACTGCCGCCCTTCGTCGGTGAGTGCCATCACCCGGGTGGTGCGGTGGAACAGGCGCACGTCCAGGTGCTGCTCCAGCTGGGCCAGCGCCTGGCTGGCGGCCTGCGGGCTGAAACCCAGGGCGGCGGCGGCCTTGCGCAGGCTGCCCAGCTCCGCGGTGCGCACGAAGATGGAAATCGACCGCAGTTCATTGATGCGCATGGTTTTGCCCCCGAAATTATCCGTCGTAGCTTGCCAATCAAACAAGGTATAGACGGCTATTCATATGCCAATGCGATCATAAACTGTGGCCATGAACCTCCTAGCCACCGCCACCCTCGCCGTTTCCATGCTGCCGCTGTCTGCCTTGGCCGATGACAAGCTGCAGATTTCCCGTGCGGGCAGCCGCCCCGTCAACGCGGCACCCACGCAGAACTTCACCGGCGCGGTGCGCGTGGAGATGCTGCACACGCCCACCGGTGCCGCACGCGCTTCGGCTGGCACGGTGTCGTTTACGCCCGGCGCACGCACCGCCTGGCATACCCATCCGCTGGGGCAGACCCTGGTGGTGACCGCTGGCACCGGCCGGGTGCAGATGTGGGGCGGTGCCATCGAAGCCATCCAGGTCGGCGATGTGGTGCACATTCCCCCCAACGTCAAACACTGGCACGGTGCCGCGCCCGCCGCCGCCATGGCCCACATCGCCATCACCGAGGCGCAGGACGGCAAGGCGGTGGACTGGCTGGAACAGGTGAGCGATGCCCAATATGGCTTGCCGCCGCCGTCTGCCAACGTGCCAACCACCCCGGCCCCCTCGCGCGCGCAGGCCCTGTTCGGCGACGTAGCCCCCAAGCTCGCAGAGCTGACCGACCAGGTGCTGTTTGCCGACGTATGGGCGCGCCCCGGCCTGTCGCGGCGGGACCGCAGCCTGGCGACAGTGAGCGCCTTGATCGCCATGAACCGACCCGAGCAATTGCGTTCGCACATGGCCCTGGCCCGCACCAATGGCATGACCCAGGACGAACTGGTCGAGACGCTGACCCACCTGGCGTTTTACGCGGGCTGGCCCAGCGCGATCACCGCGGCCGGGGTGGCGCGCG
>NZ_JBWMAX010000217.1:0-1214 GCF_056521385.1 Rhodoferax sp. RT5P35
TGCCGCCGACCTGCACCCGGCCTTGACCACCGTGCACATTGACGCGAACGCGATTGGCCGTCAGGCGGCCCGGTTCATCGTCGATTGCGCGGAAGGGCGGGCGGTAGAAGAGAAGGTGGTGGACGTGGGGTTTTCGATGGTGGAGCGGGGGAGTGCGTAATCCCTGCACCACAGACTCGTCATGGGGGCTACTACGTACTTGACAGTCCAAACGGTAGCGCTACCATCGATGGTATTTTCTATCCATCTGGACCATCTCATGAACACCTCCACCCCCGTCATCACTGAATTGCGCGTCATCCCCGTTGCGGGCCGCGACAGCATGCTCATGAACCTGAGCGGCGCGCACGGCCCGTTCTTCACCCGCAACCTGCTGGTCCTGACCGACAACGCAGGCCACACCGGCGTGGGCGAGGTGCCCGGCGGCGAGAAAATACGCCAGACGCTGGAGGATGCCCGGGCGCTGATCGTCGGCCAGTCCATTGGCAACTACCAGGCCGTGCTGAACGCCATGCGCAGCCAGTTCGCCGAGCGCGACAGCGGTGGGCGCGGGCAGCAGACCTTCGACCTGCGGGTGGCCATCCACGCCGTGACCGCTGCCGAGTCGGCCCTGCTCGACCTGCTGGGCCAGCACCTGGACCTGCCGGTCGCCGCGCTCCTGGGCGAAGGCCAGCAGCGGGATGCGGTGCAGATGCTGGGCTACCTGTTCTACGTGGGCGACAGTGCCCAGACCAACCTGGCCTACCGCACCGAGCCCGGTGCCGACAACGACTGGTTCCGCCTGCGCCACCAAAAGGCCATGACCCCCGAAGCCATCGTGCGCCTGGCCGAAGCGGCCCAGCAGCGCTATGGCTTCCAGGACTTCAAGCTCAAGGGCGGTGTGCTGCGCGGCGACGAGGAAGTGGATGCCGTGGTGGCGCTGCACGAGCGCTTCCCCGAGGCGCGTGTCACGCTGGACCCCAACGGCGGCTGGCTGCTCAAAGATGCCATCCTCCTGGGCCAGCGCATGCGCGGCGTGGTGGCCTATGCCGAAGACCCTTGCGGAGCCGAAGGCGTGTTCTCTGGCCGCGAGGTGATGGCCGAGTTCCGCCGCGCCACCGGCCTGCCCACGGCCACCAACATGGTTGCCACCGACTGGCGCGAGATGGCGCACAGCCTGGCGCTGCAGTCGGTCGATATCCCGTTGGCCGACCCGCATTTCTGGACCATGGCCG
>NZ_JBWMAX010000021.1:0-49352 GCF_056521385.1 Rhodoferax sp. RT5P35
CTGGGCCGCGTCGCCCTGGGTGTATTCGCCGATCACATCGCCCAGGTTGGACGGGTTGATGTTGGGGGCGTAGCTGGCACCCGCGATCCATTGGCCGTTGATGTAGTTGTCGTGTTTTTGTGCCATGGTGGTCTGCTTATTGTGGGCCGAGTTTGGCGATCAGCGCGGCGAGTTCTTCCATCTCGGCGGGCTTGAGATTGGTCAGGGGTGCGCGCACCGGGCCGCCGTCGTGGCCGACGATGGTGGCACCGGCCTTGATGATACTCACGCCGTAGCCTTCCACGCGGTTGCGGATGGCCAGGTAAGGCATAAAAAACTCCTTCAACAGCTTGTGCTGCGTGGGCAGGTCATCGGCGGCGACCGCGTGGTAGAAATCCATGGCGGTTTTGGGGATGAAGTTGAACACCGCCGACGAGTACACCGGCGTGCCCAGCGCCTTGTAGGCGGCGGCATACACCTCGGCCGTAGGCAGGCCGCCCAGGTAGGCAAAACGGTCGCCCATCTTCATGAAGATGGAGGACATGGTTTCGATATTGCCCACGCCGTCCTTGAAGCCGACCAGGTTGGGGCAGCGCTCGGCCAGGATGGCCAGCGAGTTGGGGGTGAGCTTGGTGCGGTCGCGGTTGTAGACGATGACGCCGAACTTCACGCTGTTGCAGACCTGGGCCACGTGCTCGATCAGGCCTTCCTGGCCGGCTTCGGTCAGGTAGTGCGGCAGCAGCAGCACGCCATGGGCACCCAGGCGCTCGGCCTCCTGCGCATGGGCAATAGCCATGCGGGTGGGGCCACCGGCACCGGCAATGATGGGCACCACGCCACGGCAGGTGTCTACCGCGGTCTTGACGACCTGGCTGTACTCGGCACCGACCAGCGAAAAGTATTCGCCCGTGCCGCCTGCGGCAAACAGTGCCGACGCGCCGTAGGGGGCCAGCCATTCCAGGCGTTTGATATACGTGCTGGGACGGAAGTCGCCGTTGGCATCAAAGTCGGTGATGGGGAAGGACAGCAGGCCGGAGCCCATGGTGGTTTTGAGTTCTTGGGGATGCATGGTGGTGGTCTTTTGGGTGAGCGTGAAAGGTGATTTACTATGGTTTTAATAGCTACTAATGCAATGGATATATACGCTAGAGGCTGTTTTATGCCGTATTTAAGGCTTGTTGACCGGGAACTGGGTGAACACGGGTGCGGCAACGCCACGCACGCCCGGCTGCAGGGCAAACACGGCCCCGTTCAGCCCGGGTGCAGCCGCGTCTACCGTGCCCGGCACGATGGACGTGACATACAGCACATCCAGGTTTTCCCCGCCAAACGTGCACATGGACGGCTTGGCCACGGGCACCTCCAGCGACGCGACCAACTGGCCCTGCGGATTGAAGCGGTGCACCCGACCGGCGTCGTTGCCGCAGATCCAGTAACCACCTTGCGCATCGACCGCAGCGCCATCCGGACGGCCCGGCAGACTTTGCATATCGACAAACAGGCGCGGGTGCTGCAAATTACCGCTGGCATCCACATCGAAAGCCCAGATTTTTTGTACGCTGGGGTGCGAATCGGACAGGTAGGCGGTGCCCCCATCGGGGCTGAACGCCAGGCCGTTGGGGGTGATCAGACCGTCTAGCGGGGTGGACTGCAAGCCGTTCAGCCGCACGGCGTGCAGGCCCGTGGCATCCAGGCAGTACAGGCGGCCGACGGGCGAGGCCAGGCCCATGTCCATCACCATACTGCCGACCCAGAAGCGGCCTCGCGCATCGCAGCGGCCGTCGTTAAAACGCATGCCGGGCGCGGGATGGGTGACGCTGGCCAGGCACTCGACACGCACCTCGGGGGCGTTCAGCAGCGTCACGGCAAAAATGCCGGTTTCCATGGCGGCCACCAGGGTGCCTGCGGTGGCGGTCAGGCCGATGCAGCCCACGCGCTCGGGTACGGTCCAGCTTTGCACGTTGTCCGTGGCAGGCGACCAGCGGCGGATCTGCTGCCCATCGATATCCACCCAGTACAGGGCTTGCTCGGCTACCGACCACACCGGGCTTTCGCCCACGCGGTCGCGCATGCTGGAAACAACCGTCACCGTGCTCATGCCTCGTACGGTCCCATGCGCACAAACGCGCCGCCCTGGTGCAGGGCCGCGGGGTCGCTGAAGTCGGGCGGCGGGGTGCGGGCGTAGACGGCCTCGCGGAACACGTCCGAGCTGTCTTGCGGCACGTAGCCCACATGGCGGGCACGGCTGTTGTCCCACCAGGTGACGGCGTTGTTGGACATGCCAAAGATGATGCTGAAACCGAGCGCAGGCGTGGTCAGGCAGGCGGTGATCAGGCGGTGCAGGTCATCAAAGCTCAAAAAGGTGGCCAGCATGCGGCGGTCGCGCGGTTCGGGGAAGGACGAGCCGATGCGCACGCAGGCGGTTTCAATGCCGTAGCGGTCAAAGTAGTAGCGCGCCAGGTCTTCGCCGAAAGCTTTGCTCAAGCCGTAGTTGCCGTCCGGGCGGGCCGGTGCATCGGCGGTGATGGTTTCGTCTTGCCGGTAAAAGCCGGTGACGTGGTTGGAGCTGGCAAACACCACCCGCTTCACGCCAAACTTGCGGGCCGCCTCGTACAGGTTGTAGGTGCCCAGGATGTTGGCCATCATGATGGGCTCGAACGGACCGTCCAGCGACTTGCCGCCCATGTGGACGATGGCATCCACGCCTTGCACCATGGCATCGACTTGAGGCCCATTGGCCAAATCGGCCAGCACGATTTCCTCGCCCTCGGCGGCGGCGCCGAAGTCCACCACATCCGACAATCGCAGCGTGGTGCAGTTGTGCTTGAGGCTCTCGCGCAAGACCTTACCCAGGCCACCGGCGGCTCCGGTTAGCAAAATTTTCTCGTGCAGCTTGATGGCCATAGTGCTTCCTGTTAACTTGTTTTACGTCACAACATCTGCTTCAACTGAACTCGCCTTGCACACCTGGGTTTCATCCGCTGGACTTTTACCGGGGCTTTGCTACTATGCATTGCATAGGCTTACACATCAGTCATGTGTTGTCTGACAACTAGCTATTCTGATAACCCCTTCATTCCATGTCAAGGCTTTTTTAATGGCATCCGCACAAACCCTTGCGCAATTGGACCCTAGCCTGTCTGCTTCCAGCGCCCGCTCCACGCCCATGCCGCCGCCCTCTCCGGCTTCTTCTGCCGCCCTGGCCCGCCCCCGGCGCACGCGCGGGCTGGTGTTTGAGATCGTGGACGCGCTGGTAGCCGACATCCGCCAAGGCCAGTTGCACCCCGGCGACAAGCTGCCCACCGAAGCCGAGTTCATGGCCCGGTTCGAGGTCAGCCGCACCGTGGTACGCGAGGCGATTTCCAAGCTTCAGGCCTCGGGTCTGGTGGAAACACGGCACGGCATCGGCACCTTTGTGATCGAGCCGCCCGACACTCGCAACTTCAAGATTGCCCCCGAAGACTTTGCCACCGTAGCCGACGTGATCGCCCTGCTGGAGCTGCGTATCAGCCTGGAAACCGAGGCTGCCGGACTGGCTGCCCAACGGCGCACCCCCGCCAATCTGGCCCATCTGGCGCTGGCGCTGAAAAACTTCAAGGACGCGATTCCGCTGGAATCCGATGGCGTGCCGGCCGACTTCCAGTTCCACATGGAAGTGGCCCGCGCCACCGGCAACCAGCACTTTGCCGACCTGATGACCTACCTGGGCACCATGATCATTCCGCGCACCCGCGTCAAAACCCTGGAAAACGTGCCCGAGGGGCGGCTGGCCTACCTGCTCAAGGTGCATGGCGAGCACGAGAGCATCTACCACGCCATCCGCGACCAGGACAGCGACTCGGCCCGTGCCGCCATGCGCACCCACCTGTCGAACAGCCGTGAACGCTTGCGCAAAAGCCAGCCTCTGGACACGGCCAAGCTGGCGTGATTCGTCCATAGACAGGGGTTTACCCTTTGTGTCGTTTTGTTTTTAGGTTGTAGGATGACTGATAAATTTCACCACCCTTCAGCTACCCAACAGGAATCGACATGAAGAATTTCCACCGCCCCCTGATCAGCCTGATCGCCGCAGCCGCCCTGTGCGTCGTCAGCGGTACCGCCGCCGCCCGCACTTTCCGTTCGGCCGACGTGCACTCCAAAGAATTCCCCACCAACATGGCGGTGAAGTTCATGGGTGACGAGTTGAGCAAGGCCACCGACGGCAAGGACAACATCAAGGTGTTTGGCGACAGTGCCCTGGGTTCTGAAAAGGACACCGTGGAGCAGGTGAAGATTGGTGCCATCGACATGGTGCGCGTCAGCCTGGCATCGTTCAATGGCATCGTGCCCGAGTCGATGATTCCGTCGTTTCCGTTTATCTTCCGTGACCTGGCTCACTTCCGCAAAGCCATCTACGGTGCCGAAGGCGACAAAATCCTGGCGTCCTTCGACAAAGCCGGTTTTATCGGTCTGGCCATGTACGAGAGCGGTTCGCGCTCGATGTACGCCAAGAAGCCGATCAAGACCGTGGCCGACATGAAGGGCTTGAAGATCCGCGTGCAGCCGTCTGACCTGGCCGTGGCGATGGTCACCGCCATGGGCGCATCGCCTGCCCCTATGCCCATGGCCGAGGTGTACTCTGGTCTGAAGACTGGCCTGGTGGATGCCGCTGAAAACAATATCCCTTCGTACGAAGAAGCCAAGCACTACGAGTCGGCTGGCGTTTTCTCTGAAACCATGCACGTGATGACACCCGAAGTCGTGGTTTTCTCGAAGAAGGTCTGGGACACGCTGACACCCGTGGAGCAAGCCGGGCTGCGCAAGGCCGCCAAAGCTTCGGTCGCCTACTACGTGACCCTGTGGGATGCCAAGGAAAAAGATGCCAAGGCCGCCGTGCTCAAGGGCGGCGCGAAGATCATCCCCGCAGCCGAAATCGACAAGGCCAGCTTCGTGAACGTGGAAAAACCCGTCTGGGACAAGTTCGCCACCACGCCTGAACTGAAGGCACTGGTGCAAGAGATCGTCAACGTCAAATAAGCTATTTCTGCCGCCGCCGTCCCAGCTCTGTGGATGCGCGGCGGCAGAACGCTTGAGAAGTAACCACCATGCATTTACTCAATTCACTGAGTGCACACCTGTCCAACTGGGTGCTGCGCTTGGCCAGTGTGTGCCTGGCGGCATTGGGACTCGTAGTCATCTACGGTGTCGTGATGCGCTATGCATTCAATGACGCCCCCGCCTATGTTGAGCAGGTTGCCTTGCTGCTGGTCATCTCGGTGGCCATGTTTGGTGCCGCAGCCGGCGTGCACGATGCGGGCCACATCGGCCTGGATTCGGCCGTCAAACTCCTGCCCGCCAAAGGCCAGTTCTGGTGTCTGGTGGTGGTCGAGCTGCTGACCATTACCTTTGCCGCCGTGCTGCTGTATGGCTGCGAACACATGGCCGCATCGACGCGCCACGACACCATTCCCACGCTGGGTATTTCCGAAGCCTGGCGCTATGTACCGCCCATGATTGCCGGCGTCCTCATCATCCTGTTTTCAGTCAAGCACATGCTGGCACTGTTTACAAAGAAAACTCCTGCCTGACCATGGAACTCGCTGTACTTTCCTTGAGCTTTTTGCTCTTTCTGGTGCTTGGGGTGCCGGTGGCGTTCGCCATTGGTCTGAGCTGTCTGGCCACCTTTGCGGTGGAAGGCCTGCCACTGGCCACGGCCATGCAGATGATGGTGTCGGGCATGAACGTGTTCTCGTTCCTAGCGATTCCGTTCTTCATCTTCTCGGGTGAGCTGATGCTGCACGGTGGCATTGCCGACAAAATCCTCAACTTTGCGCGCAGCATGGTCGGCCACATGCGCGGCGGGCTCGGCCTGGCCAACGTGATGGCCAGCACCTTGTTCGGTGGCGTGTCGGGCTCGCCGATTGCCGACACCTCGGCCATGGGCGGCGTGATGATCCCCATCATGAAGCGCGAAGGCTACAGCGCCGACTACGCGGTCAACGTCACCACCCACGCCTCGCTGACCGGCGCGCTGATGCCCACCTCGCACAACATGATCATCTATGCGTTCGCCGCCCAAGCGGCCACCGGCATGATTGGTGGCCATGTGATCCGTGGGGTGTCGATTGGTGACCTGATGTTTGCCGGTCTGGTACCCGTTTTCTGGATCATGGTCTGCATGCTGATTGCCGCCTACTGGCAGGCCGTGCAAAACGGTTTTCCCAAGCGGGCTGACGGCTCGTCCATGCTGGAGAAATTCCCCGGTTGGAAAGCGGTGCTGACCACCTTCATCGCAGCCATTCCCGGACTTATGGTGATCGGCGTGATTCTGGGCTGCGTGATGGGCGGCGTGACCACAGCGACCGAGGCCGCAGCGATTGCGGTGGCCTATTCGTTGCTGCTGACCAGCCTGATCTACCGCACCATGAGCCGTGCCAAGGTAGTTATGGCGCTGAAAAAAGCCTCCAAGACCACCGGCGTAATCCTGCTGCTGATTGGCGTATCGAACATGCTGCGTTGGCAAATGGCGTACCTGGAAATCCCCGATGCGATTGAAGCTGCGCTGCTGCACGCCACCACCACCCCGTGGCTGATGCTGCTGTACATCAACATCATCCAGATCTTCCTGGGCATCTTTCTGGACATGGCGGCCCACATCCTGATCACCACACCGCTGTTTCTGCCGCTGGCCATCCAGATGGGCGTGGGCCCGGTGCAGTTCGGCATGATGCTGCTGCTGAACTGCGCACTGGGCCTGGTCCACCCGCCGGTAGGGACGGTGCAATTTGTCGGCTGTGCCATTGGCAATATTTCGATTGGTGAGGCAACCAAAACCGCGTGGCCCTACTACCTGGCGATATGGGTGGCCATCAACCTGGTGACCTATGTACCTGCGTTCTCCACCTGGCTACCGTCGCTGATCACCGGACACCCGGTTTTTTGATCCCCAAGGGCTGCATTTGCAGCCCTTTTTTTGTGCAGGACTTCTGCCAGGCCAGACACACCTATTTTTTATAAAAAAACAGCCTCTAGCGCATATGAAACATACGCTACTAGCTATTTAAACAATAGCACCCCGAAAGAAGACAATACCGCTTCTGTGCGCAGCCGCACAGACTACCCAAATGAACAGGGGCATATTGTCAACATGCAGGCAGCCCGCCTGTGCACCCAGGACTTCAACATGCTGACTCCCCGTTTTTTCAGCCGCTACCGCCTCCTGACCGCCACGGCAGCGCTGCTGTGCGCCGTTGCCGCACAGGCGGCCGATCCCGCCGCTTCCAACTCTGCGTCCGGTGCCCAGGCCCGCTACAAACAGGACATGGCGCTGTGCAACAGCGGCAAGTCCAACCAGAACGCCACGACCTGCAAAATCGAAGCCGAACGCGCCCTGGCCGAGGCCCGGCGCGGTGGTTTGACAGCGGCCGCGCCATCGGAGTACCAGCAAAACGCCTTGCGCCGCTGCGCGGTGTTCCAAGGCGATGATCGCAAGGACTGCGAAGCCCGCATGCGCCAGCCTGAGGGCGTGGAAGGCAGCGCGCAAAGCGGTGGCATTCTGCGAGAGAGCGTGACCGTGGTACCGGTACCCGCAACACCCTGATACGAAGGTCGCTCAGCCGCCGCTGAGTGCATCCACAAACGGCTGCAGGTCTGCCCGCACACAGCGGTCGCGGCCCAGGGCCTTGGCGCGGTACAGCGCATGGTCGGCGCGCTCCACGATCTCGGACAAATATCCCCGCCGGTCTTCCGCCAAGCCGGCAGAAAATGTCACTTGCAGCGCCGGGCAGTCGCTCCACCACTGGGCATCGGCCAAGCGTGCGCGCATCTGCGCCATGAGCGCCTCGCTTGCCTGAACCGAGGTGCCGGGCAGCAGCAGCAAAAACTCCTCACCACCCCAGCGCGCCAGCACATGGGATGCCTGTAGCTCCATGCTGGCCAAGCGGGCAAAGCGGCGCAGCACCTCGTCGCCCTGGGCGTGGCCATGGACATCGTTGATTCGCTTGAAATGGTCGATGTCGATCAGTACGGTGCAAAAAACCGGGCCACGGCGTGCCCGGCGCTGGACTTCCTGTTCCAGCAGCATGGTCATATGGCGGCGATTGACCAAGCCGGTCAGTTCGTCGCGGGTGGATACCTGCTCAATCCGCTCCAAAGCATGTTTCAATGCCAATTTGCGGGCCCGCAAAGCTTCTTGCATTCCGAGAATCTTGCCCAGCATCACCGCCATGGTGGGCAGACAGATGGCCATGATGGCAAAGTAAATGGCTTCAATCCGCGGGTCAAAGCGGTCGGGGTGGCGCACCGCCAGGATCAGCATCATGCCCCCAAAGGCCAGCACGCTGACGCCCATCAACCGGCGCAATTGCCGTTGGCTCACGGCCACAAAACCAAACACGGGCAGCAAGGCCACCAGCAACAGGCTCAAACCCCGCGTAGGGCCATTCACCAGATAGGCCAGCAGCAGCGCAGTGATGGCATAGACCATCTGCGGCATGACCAGGCCCGGATCGCGCAGACCACGGCTCCAGCGGCTGCGCACCAGCAGCACGAACACCAGCGGACCGGCCAGCATGTAGCCCACCAACCACATGGTTTCAGTTCTATCCCCAAAACCAAAAAACACATTCAATGCCTCCCCCAGAATACAGACGCCGTAGACCGCAGCGGCCATCAGGGTACGGAACACGCGCAAGCGCTGCCCCCAATCGGTGCCCAGAACCCACTGGCCCAGGCGCCCCTGCAAGCCGGGTTTGTCAGTGAGCGGCATGCTTGACCTCCGCCGATACGTGCTCGCAGCACCAGCGGTCACGCCCGGCGGCTTTGGCCCGGTAGGCCTGGCGGTCGGCACGCTCGATGGCGGATTCGGCCGACTCACCGGCATGCCATTGCGCCACACCGGCAGACAAGGTCACCCGCAGCTCGGGGCGGCTCTGCCATACCGCCGGGTCGGCCAGCGCAGCGCGCAGTCGGTCCATGGCCTGGCAAGCCTGGACGGCATCCGCACCGGGCAGCAGGATCAAAAATTCTTCTCCACCCCAACGGGCCAGCACGTCGATGCCGCGCAAGCTGGCCTGCGCCTGGCGGGCAAAGCGCCGCAGCACCACGTCGCCTGCTGCATGGCCAAAAGCGTCGTTGATGCGCTTGAAGTGGTCCAGATCGACCAGGCAGATGCAGGCGGGGGCACTATCCCCTTGGCGACGGTGCAACTCCTGCGCCAAACGCTCCAACATGTAGCGCCGGTTGCCCAGCCCGGTGAGCTCATCATGGCGCACCAATTGCTCCAACCGTTCCAGTGCTTGTTGCAGCACACTGCGCTGCTCGCGCAAGCGGGTCCGCAAGCGGGCCAGCTGCCCGGATAGGCTGGCGATGGTGGGCAACACTGCCGCCAAGATGGTGAAGTGGATCAGTTCCAGACGCCAGTCAAACACCGTGGGCCAGGCCTGCGAAATCCCCAGCATGGTCAGGCCATACAGCAGCAGCGTAAACACCGTCAACTGGCGCGCTTGCAGCGGTGTCAGCGAAAACATGCCAAACACCATGACCATCACCTGGCCCAGCAAGGTGCCACTGCGGCTGGCTGGATTGACGGCATAGGCCAGCACAAAGGACAGAATGGCAAACCCCATCTGCAGCACCGTCATGCCAGGGTCGGCCAAGCGCTTGCTCCAGCCGCTGCGCAACAGCACATAAAACACCAGCGGACCGCTGGCAATACATAACGACGCGGCCCAGGCCGCCGATGCACGGGTCAAACCCAGCGCCACGCTGCAGCCCATCAAAAACAACAGCGCACAGTACATGGCAGCGGCGATGAGCGTCAGGCCAATGCGCTTGCGGGCCGCCGGATCATGCCCCAGCAGATGGTCAACCAGTCTGCCGAGCAGTAGCGGCGCAAGATAAAGCGTGTGCATGACTTTTTGAATTTTCCTGGCAAGCCACTACCAGGGCAATGCGTCCGTTTGTGCCATTATTGACAAGCTAGCGTAAGGCATCACCCTTGGCCAAATTACCCCAAAACCTGTAATAGAGCCACAGCCATAAAAAAACCCGCCGAAGCGGGTTTTTTTAACGGCCCAACCGGCCTTAGCCCATGTGCAAACCACCGTTGACCGAGAAGTCCGCGCCGGTAGCGTAGCCACCTTCTTCGGATGCCAGCCAGGCGATGATGGAGGCGATCTCGCTGGGCTTGCCCAGGCGCTTGACGGGCACGGTGGCCACGATCTTGGCCAGCACGTCTTCACGGATGGCGTTGACCATGTCGGTGCCGATATAGCCGGGGCTGACGGTGTTGACCGTCACGCCCTTGGTGGCCAGCTCTTGCGCCAGGGCCATGGAGAACCCGTGCATACCAGCCTTGGCAGCCGAGTAGTTGGTCTGGCCAGCCTGGCCTTTTTCGCCGTTCACGCTGCTGATGTTGATGATGCGGCCCCAGCCTTTTTCCACCATGTCGGCCACCACTTGCTTGGTGACATTGAACATGCTGTTCAGGTTGGTTTCGATCACCGAATCCCAGTCTTCGCGGCTCATCTTCAGGAACATGCGGTCCTTGGTGATACCGGCGTTGTTCACCAGCACGTCGATGGTGCCGTGTTCGGCCTTGGTCTTGGTGAAAGCTTCAACGGTGGAATCCCACGCGCCCACATTGCCTGCCGATGCGTAAAAGGTGAAGCCCAGAGCCGCTTGCTCGGCGATCCACTTGACGTGGTCGCGGGTGGGGCCGCAACCGGCAATCACCTTGAAGCCGTCGGCATGCAAGCGTTGGCAGATAGCGGTCCCGATGCCACCCATGCCGCCCGTGACGTACGCTACTTTTTGAGTCATGTTCTATCTCCTAATCGTTTTAAAAAATGGCAAAAGTGCCAAGTGCAACTACCGTGCCCCAATTTGCAGGCTGAACGCAAACCCACCAGAGATAGCTGGCCCTGGCTTTGCCAGGCCACTGGTATCGCCCCCTGCAAGGGGGTTGGCGGAGCGCAGCACAGCCTGGGGGTGTTCTATCTTTCGATCGTCAAGGCAACACCCATGCCACCGCCGATGCATAGCGAGGCAATGCCCTTCTTGGCATCACGGCGCTGCATTTCGTGCAGCAGCGTGACCAAGATACGGCAGCCAGACGCACCGATGGGGTGGCCGATGGCAATCGCGCCGCCATTGACGTTGACCTTGCTGGTGTCCCAGCCCATCTCGTTGTTCACGGCACAGGCCTGGGCGGCGAAGGCTTCGTTGATTTCCAGCAGGTCCAGGTCTTGCGCCTTCCAGCCCGCGCGGGCCAGGGCCTTGGTGGACGCAGGCACGGGGCCCATGCCCATGATGGCGGGGTCCAGGCCGGTGGTGGCAAAGCTGGCGATGCGGCCCAGCGGGGTCAGGCCCAGGGCAGCCGCTTTTTTGGCAGTCATCACCATCACGGCGGCTGCGCCATCGTTCAGGCCGGAGGCATTGCCCGCAGTTACGCCCCCGGCTTTGTCGAACGCGGGGCGTAGGCCCGCCAGGGCTTCGGCGGTGGTCTTCTTGTTGATGAACTCGTCGGCGGCGAAGATGATAGGGTCGCCCTTGCGCTGGGCAATGCTGAACGGGGCAATTTCAGCCACGAATTTGCCCGCTTCCTGCGCAGCTGCAGCTTTTTGCTGGCTGGCCAGGGCCAGAGCGTCTTGCATGTCGCGGGTAATGCCGTACTTCTTGGCCACGTTTTCAGCGGTGATGCCCATGTGGTACTGGTTGTACACGTCCCACAGGCCGTCCACGATCATGGTGTCGGTCATCTTCCAGTCGCCCATGCGCTGGCCGTCGCGGCTGCCCAGCAGCACGTGGGGGCTGGCGCTCATGTTTTCCTGGCCACCGGCGATGACGATTTCGCTGTCGCCATAGGCCACGGCCTGGGCGGCCAGCATCACGGCTTTCAGGCCGGAGCCGCACACGGCGTTGATGGTCAGGCCGGGAGTGCCTTGACTCAGCCCACCCTTGATGACGGACTGGCGGGCCGGGTTTTGGCCCGCGCCTGCGGCCAGCACCTGGCCCATGATGACTTCACCAATCTGCTCGGCGCTCAGGCCGCTGCGGGCCAGCACTTCCTTGATCACGTGGGCACCGAGTTCGGTGGCCGGGGTCTTGGCGAGGCTGCCGCCGAATTTGCCGACGGCGGTACGGGCCGCTGCAACGATGACGATGTCTTCCATTTTTTTGCTCCTGGGTCTAGTTGGTAATTGGTAATGGGGTCAGAAAAAATAACCAGGTGCCGCTGCGCACTGTGTACAGAACGGTTAATTAGCGCTTCAGTGTAGGAGCATGTACCGTGGTTTTTGTATACGGACTTCTACTGTGCGCGGGCTTTTACGTAGCGGCCCGGGGCCGGTTCAACCACCGGGTAGTCGGCGCTGCCGTACTGGGCGGGCGCGGCGATTTGCTTGCCCGCATGGCCCTTGAGCCAAGTCGACCAATCGGTCCACCAGCTACCGGCATGCTCCTGCGCACCGGCAATCCAGTCCTCCGCCTTGGCCGGGAAGGTGGTGGCATCGCTGGTCCAGTGGCTACGTTTCTTTTTGGCCGGGGGGTTGATGACCCCGGCGATGTGACCGGATGCCCCCATCACAAAGCGCTTCTTGCCAGGCAGGTGCTGGGTGGAGGCATAAGCCCCGCCAATCGGCACGATGTGGTCTTCTCGCGAGCCATAGATGTAGGCCGGAATATCGATCTTGCGCAGGTCAATCTTTTCGCCGCAGACGGTGGCTTTGCCGGGTTGCACCAGTTTGTTTTCCAGGTAGGTATTGCGCAAATACCACGCATAAAACGGGCCGGGCAGGTTGGTGGAGTCGCTGTTCCAATACAGCAGGTCAAACGGCGGCGGGGTTTCGCCCTTGAGGTAATTGCCCACCACGTAGTTCCACACCAAATCATTCGGGCGCAAGAAGCTGAAGGTGCTGGAGAGGTCTCCACCGGGCAGCAGGCCGCCTTGGCCCATTTGCTTTTCGCGGTACTGCACCATCGCCTCGTCGACAAAAATGTCGATGATGCCGGTGTCGGTAAAGTCCAGCAGTGTAGTCAGCAGCGTCAGGCTGGCCACCGGCTTTTCGCCGCGCGCCGCCAGCACGGCCACGGCGGTGCTCAGAATAGTGCCGCCCACGCAAAAGCCCAAGGCATTGATGGCCTTGGCGCCGGTAATCTCTTGGGTGACAGCTATGGCTTGGATAGCAGCGTCTTCGATGTAGTTATCCCAGGTCTTGTCGCCCATGGACTTGTCGGGGTTGCGCCAACTCACCACAAAAGTGCGGTTGCCCTGCTCCACCGCATAGCGGATCAGCGAGTTTTCGGGCTGCAGGTCGAGGATGTAATACTTGTTGATGCAGGGTGGCACCAGCAGAAACGGCTTGGCGTACACCTTGGCCGTGAGCGGTTTGTATTCGATCAGCTGAAACAATTCATTCTCAAACACCACCGCGCCTTCGGTGGTGGCCACATTGCGGCCCACCTCGAAGAGGCTTTCGTCGGTCATCGACACATGGCCCTGCTGCATGTCGTGCATCAGATTTTTCAGGCCCTTGGCCAGGCTTTCGCCCTGGGTGTCGATGAGCTTCTTTTGCGCGTCGGCGTTCATCGCCAGATAATTACTAGGTGCGGATGCGGCCATCCACTGCTCTACCGCAAACTGGATGCGGGCGCGGGTTTTGTCGTCGGCCTCTACGGCATCGGCCAAACCCATCAGGGTGCGGCTGGTCAGCAAGTACGAGGCGGCGTTGTACACGGTGAGGGGGTTTTCGGCCCAAGCCTTGGCAGAGAAACGCTTGTCCTTGGCGATGGCGGCGGCATCCATGCTCTGGTTCCAAAGGGCGGCAGATTCTTCCAGGTACTGCTTTTGCAAGGCTTGCAGCTTGGTGGCGGAGAAAGTGATCTGCGGTGTTGCGGCTATGCCACCCACCGGCATACCCAAATCCAGCCCCTGGATGGGCTTGATGGCATCGGCCCAGGTGCGTGTCCAACTGTCGCCCAAAGTCTGCTGGAATTGTTGGGCGCTCTTGGCCCAGTCGGGATCAGAATGCATAGTGGCTCCTCACAAAGCGGTATTTTTAAGACCCGTGCATGGCGCGGGTCGTTTTAGGATGTTGACGGTACCCGACCACAAGGGCGAAATCCCTGCGGGTACTGCGTAGACCACTCTGTTTTTGAAACAATTTGTATAACTATTCACACCCCAGGCTGCGGCAAGTGCTAGTTGCCAACCGGTTTGCAGGGGGCACACCAGCAGGCTGGTGGGATGAACAACTGACAATTTATATGTATATAGTTCCGATCGGTTGGCTCTATGTGGCCCTCATGATGGCTGTCGCCGAGGCGACCAATACTAACGGTACTGTACTGGGCGGCATCTTCACGTTTGTACTGTACGGCCTGGGTCCAGTGTCGCTGGTGGTGTACCTGATGGGCGCGCCCAGGCGGCGCAAGGCGCTCAAAAAGCGCGAGGCGGCTGAACTTGCCCTAGCCTTGCAGCCAGATGCAGGCAGCCATACGCCCGCAAACCCCACTGCGCCGGTACGAGAAGAAGCGTGAGGGGTTGCTGACGGTGCACCATTCCAGGCCGCCGTCGTTGCCGTAGATACCTTGCAGGCCCAGCGCCTGCAAACGCAGCCGCGCCAGCCCGGGCAGGTTGGCCAACCATTTGTCGGGGCCGTGGCGCACAAACAACGCGGTGGCCTCGGGCTGTTGGGCAATGAAGGCGGCGCGCACTTCCGGCCCCACTTCAAAGGCGGCTGGTCCAATACACGGGCCCAGCCACGCTATTAATTCTGTAGCTTTTTGTGCAGGCGCTACCTGCGCTAGAACCACTATTTCCTTATAAACCGATTCCAGCACGCCCTGCCCGTTCGTGCCCAGCAGGCCACGCCAGCCCGCGTGCGCGGCGGCCACCACGGTGCCAAGCGTGTCGGTGAACAGCACCGGCAGGCAGTCGGCCACCATGGCGGTGCAAGCAATGCCGGGCTGGGTGGTGAGGCTGGCATCGGCCACCACCGGCTCCTGGGTCGGCCCAGCCAGGTGCGCCACACCGCGGCCGTGCACCTGCTGCAGAAACACCGGCCGCGCGGCGATTGCGGTGGCCAGCCGGGCGCGGTTAGCCTGCACATCGACCAGTGCATCACCGACATGGTCGCCCAGATTCAGCGCGTCATACGGTGCAACTGATACGCCCCCGGCGCGGGTGGTGAACACGGCGCGCACCTGGGCGGGCGCAGGCCAGTCGGGGACGATCCAATCGCTCATTCAAACGACGAGGTCGATGCAGCCCCTACCTCTAGCGTATCTACCGCAAACTGCCCGCGCTCGAACACCAGCCCCTTACCGGGGCGGCTGCCGCTATCGTTAATCTGGCCTATCAGGATGTCGTGGTCGCCCGCGGTGACGGTCTGCTGCAGCGTGCAATCAAACCAGGCCAGCGCGTCCACCAGTTGCAGGCGCTGGTTGCCCCGCCGCACAAATTGCCCCGCCGCAAAGCGTTCGGCCTGGGTGCCCCGGGCAAAGGCCTGGGCCAGTTCTTTGTGTTCAATGCCCAGCACACTCACCGTGTAGCCGCCGCCACGCACAAAAGCCTCATGGCTGGCGCTGCTGTGGCGGATGTTCCACAGCACCAGCGCCGGGTCCAGTGACACCGCGTTGAACGAGCTGCAGGTCATGCCCCAATCCTGCCCGTTCCAGTGGGTGGTGACCAGCGTCACGCCGGTGGCAAAGCAGCCAAACGCATCGCGCAGTTCACGGCTCATGGGGAAGGTGTCCTGGAGATGGCGAAGCCCAGCGGCTTCAGGAAATGAAAATGCATGAAATGAGTTTACCCAGAAGCGATGACCCATCAACACATAGGCCCAAACCGACTAAAGTACGCTCCACCTTCCGTTATGAGCTGGCAACACCTACCCGTTATGCACCTTGTCCCCCACGTCGTCATTTGTGAAGGCTGCGATGCCGTGTACCCCAAGATTCGGCTGGCCCGCGGCGAGACGGCGCGCTGCACGCGCTGCGGCACAGAGCTGGAGCGCTACATGGGCGACACCCACAAGCGCATCCTGCCGCTGGTGGTGGCCGGGCTGATGATGTTTGCGGTGGCCAATCTGTTCCCCATCGTGTCGATTGCGATTGGAGGCCAGCGCAGCAGCACCACCCTGGTCGGTGCCGTGGTGGCGTTGACCGACGAGGGCATGGGCGAGGTGGCGATGCTGGTGCTGGCCACCACGCTGTTGTTTCCGCTGCTGCAACTGCTAATCTTGCTGTACCTACTGATTCCACTGGCACAACCCCTGGCACGCCAGCGCCGCCCGCAGGGCTTTACCTTGCTGGTAAAGGCACTGCAGTCGCTGCAGCCCTGGGGCATGGTGGAGGTATTTTTGCTGGGTGTCTTGGTGGCCATCGTCAAGCTGACCAGCTCGGCCGAGGTGATTGCCGGCCCGGCGCTGGGCGCGTTTGTGGCGCTGACGGTGCTGCTGACGGCGATTTTGTCGTTCCAGCCGCGCAATTTCTGGCATCTGGCGTTTGCCGAGCCGCAAACGCCCGCATGAATCCGGCATGACCCCGGTCCCCACCGCCGCCGCCCTGGGCCTGCTGGGCTGCCACCACTGTGGTGCCGTCTGGCAAGACGCGGCTGACGGCGCGGCCTGCGAACGCTGCGGCACGCGTCTGCACCGCCGCAAACCCGACAGCCTGACCCGCACCTGGGCGTTGCTGGCAGCAGCCTTCATCATGTACCTGCCGGCCAATATGCTGCCAGTGATGGTGACCCGCAATCTGTTGAATACCCAGACCGACACGATTCTGAGCGGGGTGATTTACTTTTGGGTGACCGGTGCCTGGGGCCTGGCGACAATTGTGTTTGTAGCCAGCTTTCTGGTGCCCCTGTTCAAGCTGGGCGCGCTGACCACCATGGTTTGGATGGCCCAGCGGCGCAGCAGTCGCCACCAGTTGGACCGGTCGCGGCTGTACCGCATCGTCGAAGTCATTGGCCGCTGGTCGATGCTGGACGTGTTTGTGGTGTCGCTGCTGGCCGGGCTGGTGCGCATCCAGGGGTTTGCCGAAGTTACCGCCGGGGTCGGCATTGCGGCTTTTGGCGCGGTGGTGGTACTGACTATGCTGGCCTCGCTGAGCTTTGACCCGCGCCTGACCTGGGACGGTCCCCAGCCTGCGCCCCCACCTTCCTCCGAACTACCTCCCCTCCCCAAGCACAATGGACAGCATGAGCCCACCCCCACCGCCTGAACCCCACACGCCTCCCGAGCTGCCCGCGCCCACCATCACCCGCGCACTCAGCTGGCTGCCCTCGCTGGTCTGGCTGATCCCCATCGTGGCCGCGCTGGTGGGCATCACCCTGGTGGTCAAAACCGTGATGGGCAGAGGGCCGACCATCGACATCAGCTTTCGCACCGCCGAGGGGCTGGAGGCGGGCAAAACCAAGGTCAAGTACAAAGAAGTGGACATCGGCACCGTGGGCAGCATCACCCTGGCCGAAGACCGCACCCACGTGGTGGTGTCGGTGCGGCTGCAAAAAGAGGCCAAAAGCTTCACCGCCGACGACACCCGCTTCTGGGTGATCCGCCCGCGCCTGGAAGCCGCCGGCATCAGCGGCCTGGGCACCTTGCTGTCGGGGGCCTACATCCGGGCCGACGCAGGTGCGTCCGAGGACACCAGCAGCAGCTTTGTCGGGCTGGAAGTAGCCCCCATCGTCACCCGCGATGCCACCGGGCGGCAGTTTGTGCTGCACGCCAGCAACATCGGCTCGCTCGATGTCGGCTCACCCATCTACTACCGCCGCCTCCAGGTCGGCCAGGTGGCGGCTTACGCGCTGGACAAAGACGGCAAAGGCGTGACCTTGAGCGTCTTCATCAACACGCCGTATGAAAAGTTTGTCGGGACCAACACCCGTTTCTGGCACGCCAGCGGCATCGATGTAGAGGCCAACGCCAGCGGCTTCAAGCTGCGCACCCAGTCGCTGACCGCGGTGGTGGTGGGCGGCATTGCCCTGGCCGCTCCCGACGACAGCCCCGGCGCCGAAGCCGCCGAAAACGCCAGCTTCACCCTGTCGGACGACGAAACCACCGCCATGAAAGCCCCAGATGGCCCGTCCGACACGCTACTGCTGTACTTCAACCAGTCGCTGCGCGGCCTGACCCCGGGTGCCAGCGTGGACTTTCGCGGGGTGGTGATCGGCGCGGTCAAATCCATCGGTGTCGAATTTGACAAATCCGGGCGCGACTTCCGCATGCCGGTGCTGATCGAGGTCTACCCCGACCGCCTGCGCGGGGCTTCCAGCAACGGCCCAGCCTCTGAGCCTATTGCCACCCAGCGCAAACGCGTCCAGTTTCTGATCAGCAAAGGCCTGCGCGCCCAGCTGCGCACCGGCAACCTGCTCACCGGCCAGGTCTATGTGGCGCTGGATTTCTTCCCCAAGGCACCGGCTGTCACCACGGTGCAGAGCAAGGTAGACGAGCCGATCGAGCTGCCGACCCTGCCCAATGGCCTGGACGAGCTGCAAACCCAGGTGTCCGAGATCGTCGCCAAGATCAACAAAGTGCCGTTTGAGCAAATCAGTACCGACCTGCGCACCACCCTGGCCACCTTGAACGGCACCCTGGCCAGCACCGAGCAGTTGGTGAAAAAGCTCAACACCGACACCGCCCCCGAGATCACCGCGGCGATCAAAGACCTGCGCACCACCCTGGCCACCGCCAACGCCACGCTGGGCTCGGCGGGCCGCACCCTGTCCGACGATGCGCCCCTGCAACAAGACCTGCGCCAGACCCTGCGCGAAGTCAACCGCGCCGCCGCATCCATCAAGGTGCTGACCGACTATCTGGAGCAGCACCCCGAGTCGCTGCTGCGCGGCAAACCCGAGGAGAAGAAATGAAGTTGACCCGTCCCGCCACAGCCCTGGCCTCTTTAGCCGCCCTGGCCGCTCTGGCCGTCCTGGCGGGCTGTGCCGCTACGCCCGCCGTGCGCTACTACAGCCTGGCTCCGACCGCCACCGCCACCCTGGCAACGGCCAGCACGCTGCAGGTCGAGATTCCACCCATCGCCCTGCCCGAGCGCCTGGTGCGCCCGCAGCTGGTGGTGCGCAGCGCCAGTGCGCCGGTGGACATTCTGGACTTGCACCGCTGGGCCGCACCGTTCGACAGCGAGCTGCACGACGCGCTGGCCAGCGGCATCACCCAGCAGCTGGGCGCCATCGACGTGACCACCGGCGGCCGCCTGGCCAGCCAGCCGGTCTACCGCATCAACGTGCAGCTGCGCCAGTGGGATGCCGCCGTGGACAGCCAGGTGCAAGCCAGCTTCAGCTGGACCATCCGCCGCCTGGACAGCACCGGCATGGCCAGCCGCAGCCTGGCCTGCCAATGGAGCCAGTCCGAGCCCGTGGGCTCCGGCATTGCCGCCCTGGCCCAAGGCGCACAGCGTCTGACCAGCCGCGCAGCCCAAAGCATGGCGGCTGCGGTCAAGGCCCTGGATGCAGACGCAGCAGCCACCTGCCCGGGCTAGTGTATTGCTATATTTAAAATAGCTACTAGCGCAGGTAGCATGTGCGCTAGAGTCTGATTGTTATATATTTTTGGTTGGCGGCGCTGCAAAGTGCACGATCCGCCAAACCACGGCCGTGAACGCCAGCACCACCAACAGCATGCAAGCGTAAGCCCAGCGCAGGCCCACCAGATCTGACAAACTGCCCACCAGCAGGCCCGCCAGCTGCGAACCTACGCTGAAGCCAATCATCAACAAGGCCGACAGCCGGGAGGTCTGCCCCGGTGCCGCGTCGATCATGGTGGCCAACAAAATCGGGAACACCACGCCAATTCCCAGGCCCACCATGAAGTTGCCCGCGGCGGGCAGCATCCAGCCGCCCACGCCGGGCAGAGCTACGTTGAGCACCATGCCCGCCAGCGCCAGCAGGTTCATGCGCCAGAGCTTTTGCCGTATCGACCAGCTGCTGTGAAAAAACGCCTGCCACAGCCGCGCCGCCACCATCCCGGCCACAAAAAACTGCAGCCCCACCCGAGCGGCGTTGGGGCTGAGGTGCTGGGCGCTGATGCCGTAGCTCACGTACCAAAAGTTCTGCCCCCACTCCAGAAATCCGCTTAGCACCCCGCCCACCACCACCCAGGCCACCAGCGGGCGGCGCAGCAACTGTGCGTAGCTGAGCGCGCCCCCCTGCGCCTCGGCCGCATGGTGGCTGGGTGCCAGGTGCACGAAGTGGCGGCGCGGCCAGAACAGCAGCAGCACGCTGAACAGCGGCAACAGGTACAGGGCATAGGGCGCGCGCCAGTTGGTGTTCAGGCTCTGCACACCAATCACCGCCATGGGCGACAGCAGATTGCCCAGGCTGAAGGCCACATCCACCATGCTCAGCAGCCGGGCGCGCAGCTCAGGTTGCGGGCTGACATCGGCCAGGATGCTGTGGGCCAAGGTGAACAAAGCCGTTTCCACCAGCGCCACCGCAAAAAACCCCAGCAGCAGTGCGCCAAAGTTGGGCGACAGCACGATCAGCACAATCGACACCAGGGCAGCAGCGGTATAGCCCAAAAACAGCGCCCGGGGCGGGTAGCGTTGGGCCATGCGCCCGCCCTGCAAAGCCCCCAGCACCGCGCCACTGGACCAGACCATCATCAAAATGCCGAGCTGCTGGTAGTTGTCCAGCTCCTCGCGCAGCTCGGGCGTAATCGCCCCCAAAATGGCGGCAAAAATGCCGGCACAGAACGCGGTGTAGACCACGACCCAGGCCAGGTAGGGGATGGTTCGGATAAATGCTTTGAATGTCACGGTGGGCAAGCCAAGGCCCCAGCCAGCGACGGGCGGGCTTTCGGGCGAAGAAGGAGAAAGGGAGTTTGCGGGTCGAATTTCGGGCTAGATCCCGGCAACGGAGTCCGCAGATGGCGAGCTTAGATTGTCGCTGCTTACACACCGTTAACACAGCCAGCGGAACCAATGCCAGGCACGCCCTGTCAACCATCTGCCGCTTGGCGCGTCATATAACGACCCATATATATCGACCACCATGCAACCGGTGCACGACTTACGTGCCCATTTTCCAGGAACATTTCGCTATGCGCTTTACCACCACCGTCCTTACCGCCACCTTGCTCGCCACCGGCCTGAGTGCCTGCGTGGTAGCACCCTACCAGCAAGCGCCTCAGCCGGTACCCATGCAACAAGTGCAGCGCGTGGAGACCGGCCGCGTCGCGCAAATGGAGCTGATCCGCACCCAGGAACGTGCGCAACCCACAGGCGGCGGCGCGATTGTCGGCGGCATCCTCGGCGCGGTGATCGGCCACCAGATTGGTGGCGGCTTTGGCAAAAGCGCGGCCACCGTGCTCGGCGGCGTGGGCGGCGCGGTCGCAGGCAATGCGATTGAAGGCAACCAGCAACCAGGCCAGGTGCACGAATCCTACCGCGTCAGCGTGCAAGGCGACGATGGCAGCTACCGCACCTTCAGCGTGCCGACCCAAACCGACCTGCGCGTAGGCGACCGCGTGCGCATGGGCAACGGGCAACTCTTCCGGTATTGATTGGGCTCACGCGCTCCCTTGCAGGGTGCTAACCCAAGAGGCCATTTTTATAGAGAAATAGGCCTCTAACGTATACGGTACAAACGCTAGTAGCTACTGAATAAATAGCAAACCACTAGTCTCAAGCCGCAGGCTGCAGATCCATCCGGTGCTTGCGCAGCGCGGCCAGGACGATGTCGCGCATGCCTTGTGCCTCGTCGGTGTCCAGCGCGGCCAGCAGGGCGCGGCGCATGCGGGGTTCCCAAAACTTGCGGATGTGGGTGGCGATGTCGTCCAGCGCTTCTTCGCGCTCGGGCATGGTCTCGAAGAATTCGCCAATCTGGTTGGCCATGCGGATGAGGTTGTCGGCTTTCATGGGGTCGGTTCCAGTCGAATCTGTTCAGGGTGGCTGTAGACGCTGGCGTTGTCGCCGCGCGCAAAGCCCAATAAGGTGATGCCTGCGGCCTCGGCCACATCGATGGCCAGGGCGGTCACGCCGGAGATGGCGGCCAGCAGGGCGACGCCGGCGCAGGCGGCTTTTTGCACCATCTCGAAGCTGGCGCGGCTGGTGACGACAATGAAACCGCGGGGCGCATCCAACTTGGCCACCTGCAGCGCGCCGACCAGCTTGTCCAGCGCGTTGTGGCGGCCCACGTCTTCGCGCACCAGGGCGATGCTGCCGTCGGCGTGGCACCAGGCGGCGGCGTGGGTGGCACCGGTGGCATCCAGCAGGTGTTGCTGGCTGCGCAGGGCGGCCAGGGCGCGGGCCACGGCGGCGATATCAAAAGGAGTGGCGGGCGCGGCCACCGGCGCGGGGCGGCGCACGGCGTGGGCTAGGCTGTCTGTGCCGCACAGGCCGCAGCCGGTGCGGCCTGTGAGGCTACGGCGGCGGTCTTTCAGGCGGGCGAAGCAGGCGGCGGCAATCTCGATCTGCA
Source organism: Rhodoferax sp. RT5P35 (assembly GCF_056521385.1). NCBI lineage: Bacteria > Pseudomonadati > Pseudomonadota > Betaproteobacteria > Burkholderiales > Comamonadaceae > Rhodoferax > Rhodoferax sp. RT5P35. The sequence goes on from NZ_JBWMAX010000021.1 coordinate 22,391, forward strand.
GCGTGTGACCCTGCGCGGACACCACCAACTCAATGTCGCGGATCTGGTCCACCGTGTCCACAATGCCCTCGGTGCGCGAGAATCCACGCGCAAAGTCTTCCAGGTCGGCGGGCGTGGCCATCATCACCGCGTGCGAGATGCCGTTGTATTCCAGCGCCACGGGCACCTCGTCGGCCACCCAGTCGGTGGCGGCAAACACCTTGCCCGCACGCAGGCCCGCCACGGCGGCGGGGCGGCAGCCAGGGACGGGTTGCAGGGCCTCGGTGCGCTGCATGGCTTACTTGATCGCGTCAGCCAGCACGGGGGCTTTGGAGGCGGCCTGCAGCAGGTCCAGCTGGTTCTGGTTGAACTGCGCATAAGACTTTTGCCATTCGGACGGCTGCACCACCGGCATTACCTGTACGGCAGTCACCTTGTACTCGGGGCAGTTGGTGGCCCAGTCGGAGTTGTCGGTGGTGATGACGTTAGCCCCCGATTCCGGGAAGTGGAAGGTGGTGTAGACCACGCCGGGCTGCATGCGCTCGGTAACCAGGGCGCGCAGCACCGTGTGGCCTGCGCGGCTCTCGATACCCACCCAGTCGTCGGCCTTGATGCCACGCTCCTGCGCGTCATGGGGGTGGATTTCCAGCCGGTCTTCGCTATGCCACTGGCTGTTTTCGGTGCGGCGGGTCTGCGCGCCCACGTTGTACTGCGACAGGATGCGCCCGGTGGTCAGCAGCAGCGGGAACTTACGGGTGACTTTTTCTTCGGTACCAACGTACTGGGTGATGATGAATTTGCCCTTGCCGCGCACAAATTTATCGCGGTGCATGGTCTCGGTACCCAGCTCGGCGGTGTCGTCGTTGCAAGGCCACTGCACGCTGCCGTGCTGGTCGATCTTGGCGTAGCTGACACCGTGGAAGGTGGGGGTCAGCGAGGCAATTTCGTCCATGATCTCGCGCGGGTGCTTGTAGGCCATGGGGTAGCCCAGGGCGTTGGCCAGCTTGACGGTGACTTCCCAGTCGGCCAGCCCGGCCTTGGGCGGCATGACCTTGCGCACGCGGGAGATGCGGCGCTCGGCGTTGGTGAAGGTGCCGTCTTTTTCCAGGAAGGACGAGCCGGGCAGGAACACGTGCGCGTACTTGGCGGTTTCGTTCAAAAAGATGTCTTGCACCACGATGCATTCCATGGCGCTGAGTGCCGCCACCACGTGCTGGGTGTTGGGGTCGGACTGCACAATGTCCTCACCTTCGCAGTACAGGCCCATGAAGCTGCCAGCCAACGCAGCCTCGAACATATTGGGGATGCGCAAGCCGGGTTCGGCCTGCAGCGACACGCCCCAGGCGGCCTCGAACTCGCCGCGCACGGTGGAGTCAGAGATATGGCGGTAGCCCGGCAGCTCGTGCGGGAACGAGCCCATGTCGCACGCGCCCTGCACGTTGTTTTGGCCGCGCAGCGGGTTCACGCCCACGCCTTCGCGGCCCACGTTGCCAGTGGCCATAGCCAGGTTGGCAATACCCATCACCATGGTGGAGCCCTGGGAGTGCTCGGTCACGCCCAGGCCGTAGTAAATAGCGGCATTGCCACCGGTGGCGTACATGCGGGCGGCAGCGCGCATGTCGGCGGCGGGCACGCCGGTAACTTGCTCCAGCGCTTCGGGCGAGTTCTCGAGTTTGGCCACAAAGTCGCGCCACTGCTGGAAGGACTTGTCGTCGCAGCGCTCGGCAATGTAGGCGCTGGCCAGCAGGCCCTCGGTCACCACCACGTGGGCCAGCGCAGAGATCACGGCCACGTTGGTGCCGGGCTTGAGCTTGAGGTGGTAGTCGGCCTGCACGTGGGGCGAACGCACCATGTCGATGGTGCGCGGGTCGATGATGATCAGCTTGGCGCCTTCGCGCAGACGCTTTTTCATGCGCGAGGCAAACACCGGATGGCCGTCGGTGGGGTTGGCACCGATGACCATGATCACATCGGCCTGCTCCACCGACTTGAAGGTCTGGGTACCCGCCGAGGTGCCAAAGGTCTGGCCCAGGCCGTAGCCGGTGGGCGAATGGCAAACCCGGGCGCAGGTGTCCACGTTGTTGTTGCCAAAGGCGGCGCGCACCAGCTTTTGCACCAAGTAGGTTTCTTCGTTGGTGCAACGCGACGAGGTGATGCCGCCGATGGAATCACGCCCGTGCTTGGCCTGGATGCGGCGGAACTCGCTGGCGGCGTAGCCAATGGCTTCGTCCCAACCCACCACCTGCCAGGGGTCGTTGATGCTCTTGCGGATCATCGGGGTGGTGATGCGGTCCTTGTGGGTGGCGTAGCCCCAGGCGAAGCGGCCTTTGACGCAGGAATGGCCGTCGTTGGCCTTGCCGTCTTTCCACGGCACCATGCGCACCACCTCATTGCCCTTCATTTCGGCTTTGAAGGCGCAGCCCACGCCGCAGTAGGCGCAGGTGGTGATCTTGCTGTGCTCGGGTTGGCCCATCATGATAACGGTCTTTTCCTGCAGCGTGGCAGTGGGGCAGGCTGAGACGCAGGCACCGCAGCTCACGCAGTCGGATTGCATGAACGGCTGGTCTTGTCCTGCCGACACGCGGGATTCAAAGCCCCTGCCCGAGATCGTCAGCGCAAACGTGCCCTGGGTTTCTTCGCAGGCGCGCACGCAGCGGTTGCAGACGATGCACTTGGAGGGGTCGTAGGTAAAGTACGGGTTGGATTCGTCTTTTTTGGCGTGCAGGTGGTTGGCGCCGTCCATGCCATAGCGCACTTCGCGCAGACCGGTCACGCCCGCCATGTCTTGCAATTCGCAGTCGCCGTTGGCGGCGCAGGTCAGGCAGTCGAGCGGGTGGTCAGAGATGTACAGCTCCATCACGCCCTTGCGCAGCTCTTGCAGCTTGGGGGTTTGGGTGCGTACTTTCATGCCCGATTCAACCAGCGTGGTGCACGAAGCCGGGTAGCCCTTGCGGCCCTCTACCTCGACCAGGCACAGGCGGCAGGAGCCAAACGGCTCCAGGCTGTCGGTAGCGCAGAGCTTGGGCACGTTGATGCCCGCGTCCACCGCCGCCCGCATCAGCGAAGTGCCCGCAGGCACGGTGACGGACTCGCCGTCGATCTCCAGCGTGACCTCTTGGGCGGAAGTGCGCAGAGGGGTGCCGAAGTCAATTTCTGTATGGTTGTGCATGTTGCTCTCCTTAGGCTGCCAACTGCGTGGGGGCAGCCAGGCCGAAATCTTGCGGGTAATGGTTCAGTGCCGACAGCACCGGGAACGGGGTCATGCCGCCCATGGCGCACAACGAGCCGTGGACCATGGTGTCGCACAGGTCGCGCAACAGCTTGACCTGCTGGGGCCGGTTTTCGCCGTTGCTGATGCGGTCGATCACTTCCACGCCGCGGGTGGAGCCGATGCGGCAGGGCGTGCACTTACCGCAGGACTCGATGGCACAGAATTCCATGGCGTAGCGGGCCAGCCGTGCCATGTCGGCCGTGTCGTCGTGCACCACGATGCCGCCGTGGCCCACCACCGCGCCTACGACCGCATAGGCCTCGTAGTCCAGCGGAATGTCCCACTGCGATTCGGGCACGTACGCGCCCAGCGGCCCGCCCACCTGCACCGCCTTGATCGGGCGGCCACTGGCCGAGCCACCGCCAAAGTCGTACATCAGCTCGCGCAGGGTCACGCCAAAGGCTTTTTCGATCAGCCCACCATATTTGATATTACCCGCCAGTTGGATCGGCAGGGTACCGCGTGAACGGCCCACGCCAAAGTCGCGGTAGTGCGTCGCACCGCGCGCCAGAATGGTGGGCACGGATGCGAGCGTGATCACGTTGTTGATCACCGTGGGCTTGCCAAACAGGCCGCTGAGTGCGGGCAGCGGCGGCTTGGCGCGCACGATGCCGCGTTTGCCCTCCAAGCTCTCCAGCATGGCGGTTTCTTCACCGCACACATAGGACCCGGCGGCCATGCGTACCTGCAGATGAAAGCTGTGCACGCTGCCCAGCAGTTTATCGCCCAAAAAGCCTGCAGCGGTCGCCAACGCGATCGCACTGCGCAGGGCGGCCACAGCATACGGGTATTCGGAACGGACGTAGATGTAGCCCTGCGTAGCCCCGGTGGCTACCGCGGCAATCGCCATGCCCTCGATGAGCATGAAGGGGTCGCCCTCCATGGTCATGCGGTCTGAATAGGTGCCCGAATCGCCCTCGTCGGCGTTGCAGACGATGTACTTTTGCGCGGCCTGGGCCGCGGCCACAGTTTTCCATTTGATGCCCGCCGGAAAGGCGGCGCCGCCCCGGCCCCGCAGGCCCGAATCCAGCACCTGCTGCACCACCTCGGCGGGCGTGAGTTGCAAGGCTTTGCGCAAACCGGCAAAGCCTTCATGCGCCTCGTAATCGGCCAGGGACAAGGGCCGGGTGATGCCCATGCGGGCGAAGGTCAGGCGTTCCTGCTTTTGCAGGTAGGGCATGTCTTCCGGGCGGCCCAGGTGCAGCGGATGGCTGGGAGCCCAGGCGGCATCGAACAGGCTGGCCACGTCTTCCTCGGCAACGGGGCCAAAGGCGATGCGGCCTGCCGGCGTGACCACCTCGACCAGCGGCTCCAGCCAGAACAGGCCACGCGAGCTGTTGCGGCGCAGCTCGATCGCCAGGCCGCGCCGGTCGGCCTCGGCCTGGATGGCCAGGGCCACTTCGTCGGCACCCACGGCCAGCGAGGCCGAATCACAGGGGATGTAAATGATCATGCTGCACTCCGGGCCTGGGCGACCAGGCGGTCAAATTTGGGGATGCTCATGCGCGCATGCGGCTTGGCATCCATCACCATGGCCGGGGACGAGGAACACAGGCCCAGGCAGTACACCGGCTCCAGCGTCACCACGCCGTCGGCCGTTGTGCCGGGGTGGTCGCCGCTCAACCCCAGGCGCACGCAGGCGTGGGCCCAGAGCTGCTCGGCCCCCATGGACTGACAAGCCTCGGCCCGGCAGATCTGCACTACGTGCTGGCCCGCAGGCTCCGAGCGAAAGTGGTGGTAGTAAGTAACCACGCCATGCACCTCGGCGGTGGACAGGTTCAGTGCCTTGGCGATGCTGGGTACCGCGCTGTCGGGGATGTAGCCCAGCCTGTCTTGCACGGCGTGCAGGATGGGCATGAGTGCGCCGGGCAGGTGCTGGTGGGCAGCCACTGCCGTTGCAATGGTCTGGAGGGTGTCGTCAGGTGTCATGGTGGGGCTAACTTATGGTGGCGCTGGGCGCTCTTTTCTTGTTGCAATATCAGTGGAAAAACTTGGCCACGCTGAGCAACGTGCGGTAGATGCCCCAGGCCAGGGGAATTCCCACCGCCAGCCACGCCAGCGCCACGAAAGCCGGATTGACGGCAGCGCGGCTACCGGTGCCACTGGCGTGCAGCTCGGAACCGGCAGCTTTTTCGTGCGCCAGACGTTTTTCTACGGCGAGTTCGGTATCGCTCATAAAGTGCTTGTCGGCCACCGGACGGATCAGTAGGTTACACACCAGGCCCACCGCCAGCATGCCCATCAGGATGTACATGGTCTGGTTATAAACCTGTTCGCGCGGCAAGCCTAGGCCCAGCTGGTATTCCCGCATGTAATTCACCACCACCGGGCCCAGCACACCGGCGGTGGCCCAGGCGGTCAGCAGCCGGCCATGGATGGCACCCACCATCTGCGTGCCAAATAGGTCGGCCAGGTAGGCGGGCACGGTGGCAAAACCGCCGCCGTACATGCTTAGAATCACGCACAGGGCGCCCACAAACAGCACGATGCTGCCCGCCGCGGCGCTGCCGGGCACGCTGAAGTACATGGCACCGCCCAGCACGAAAAAGACCACGTATGTGATCTTACGGCCCAGCTTGTCGGACAAACTGGCCCACACAAAGCGACCACCGATGTTGAACAGACTGAGCAGCGCGGTGAAGCCTGCCGCCACGGTGGCAATCGCTGCCAGCTGGGTTTTGTCGAGTTCGCCGTACTTTTGCGTCAGGCCAATCAGCGAGCCGCCAAACACCTCTTGCAGCATGGGCGAGGCCATGCCGATCACGCCGATACCGGCGCTGACGTTCATGCACAGCACCATCCAAACCAGCCAAAACTGCGGAATGCCCCAGACCTTGCTGACGTGCACGTGGCGCTGGGTGATCATGGTGTTGCTGGCGCTGGGTGTGGGCGGGGTCCAACCGGCAGGTTTCCAGCCGGTTTCGGGTACGCGGTAGCCCAGGGCACCGGCCATCATGAAGACAAAATACACCAGCGCCATGGCGATGAAGGTTTGCATCACGCCCACGTTGGTGACACTAGCGAAATGCTTCATCAGGTCCGCTGCCAGCGGGCTGCCGATCATGGCGCCGCCGCCAAAGCCCATGATGGCCATGCCGGTGGCCATGCCGCGCCGGTCAGGGAACCACTTGATCAGCGTGGACACCGGCGAGATGTAGCCCAGCCCCAGGCCGATGCCGCCGATCACGCCCGAGCCCAGCAGCATCAGCCAGAACTGGTGTAGGTGGATGCCCAGGGCCGAAATCAGCATGCCGCCGCACCAGCACAACGCGGCCACCACACCGGCCTTGCGCGGACCGGCGCGTTCCAGCCAGCCGCCCCACAGCGCTGCCGACGAACCCAGCAGCACGAAAAACAGGGTGTACATCCAGCCCAGAGTAGAAATCTTCCAGTCGCAGTGGGTGACGAACAGTTCCTGAAAGAAGCCAATTTCGGGTCCACATTTAATACTTTCCTTGATCCCTAGCGCTTTGGACAAAGGCAGCCAGAAGACCGAAAAACCATAGGCCATGCCGATACACAGATGGATGGCCAGCGCTGCAGGGGGTACCAGCCAGCGGTTAAAACCAGGGCCTGCAATAGTGCCCTCTTTGTCCAAGAAACCTGCCATGTGTTGTGTCTCCTTTTTATTGACCGAAATCGCCGAAGTGTTTCACTGTGTAACACGAGTGTTTTACAGGCCACGACGTGTTAGGTCCAATGGAATCTCTACATGGGGTGATTCAAAGTGCGAATGCTGCAGCGCAGCGGTACGGCGAAAACCCGGATATTTCAGATTTTTTAGGCATTAAATCGCCGCCTAGCCTATATTTAATATACATAATTTGCTATTATTTTTGAATATAAAAATAATAGCAAATCCGGCTTACAGCGGCCACGCCCCGGCCAGTTGCCCGCTGTGGGCGCTAACGTGGCGCAACCAGTCGGGCGATTCGGCCAGCGCCAGGGCGGCCTGCATGGCGCGCGAAGGGCGCACAGCAGCCGGGGCCATAAAGCCGATGGGGGTGCGCACTTCGGGTGCGACCAGCGGCAGCGCCTCCAATTCGCGGTAGGTCAGCACGGCCCCCAGCAGGCCACCGGGCAGCACGCTACACACGCTGCCATCCACCACGCTAAGCACCAGCGAAAAGATGGAATTGGTCTCGATGGCGGGCACCATCTGGATGCCTGCGGCGGTAAAGGCCGCGTCCATGATGGTCCGGTTGTGCATCTCGGGGGTCAGCAGGCACAGTGGCAGATCGGCCAGCGTCTGCCACGGCACAGGGTTTCGCATCTGCAGGCCGTCCGGGTGCGGCTGTGCAGCACGGCGCACCAGAAAATAAAACTCGTCGTACTGCGGCCAGGCCTGCAGCTTGACGGCGCGCTGGTGCATGCGGTCGGTGTAGCCCAGGGCCAGGTCCAGCGACAGATCTTCCAGCCGCGTCTCTAGTTCCAGCGAGCTCAGCGACAGCACCACCGGCTGGATGCCCGGATGGCGGGCCTGCAGCATGGCTGCAAACCGCGACAGAATGGGCACCGCTGTGGGAATCGCGCCCATGCGCAGGCGGCCTCGGGGGTAACTGGCATCGCTTTTCAGAGCCTGCTGCAACACCTCGTGTTCGTGCAGCATGCGGTGCGCGGTGAGTAGCACCTGCTCGCCTTCGGGGGTCAGACCCTCGTAGGTACGGCCCCGGCGCACGATGACGACGCCAAATTCGTCCTCCAGCGCCTTGAGCGCATTGGACAGTGCAGGCTGGGTGATGTGGCAGGCCTGGGCCGCGCGGCCAAAGTGCTTGTGCTCATGCAGCGCCGAGAAGTAGCGCATGGCGGCCATGAGGTTCATAGCGACTTATGTATCTTTGCTGATAGAAATCGTTGGAAATTTGCTGGAGAAATCCTTGTTCTTCCCCGCAATCGATACCGCAACCTGGCGGGCAATGGCCTTGTACAGGACGGCAATTTCGCCGTCCGGCTCGGCCACCACCGTGGGCTGGCCGCCGTCAGCCTGCACGCGTATCTGCATGTTCAGCGGCAGCGCGCCCAGATAGTCCATGCCGTATTCGGCCGCCATCTTCTTGCCGCCATCGGCTCCAAAGATGTGCTCCACGTGGCCGCAATTGCTACACACGTGCACGGCCATGTTTTCCACGATGCCCAAAATCGGCACGCCAACCTTTTCAAACATCTTGATGCCTTTGCGCGCATCCAGCAGGGCAATGTCTTGCGGCGTGGTGACGATGACTGCGCCGGTCATGGGCACGCGCTGGCTCAGCGTGAGCTGGATGTCGCCGGTGCCGGGCGGCATATCGACGACCAGGTAGTCCAGGTCTTTCCAGTTGGTTTGGCGCAGCAACTGCTCCAGCGCCTGGGTGGCCATGGGGCCACGCCAGACCATGGCCTGGTCCTGGTCTACCAAGAAACCGATCGACATGGCCTGCACGCCGTGGTTCTGCATGGGTTCCATGTTCTTGCCATCCAGGCTCTCAGGCTTGCCTTGGATGCCCAGCATCATAGGCAGACTGGGGCCGTAAATGTCGGCATCCAGCAGGCCCACACGGGCACCTTCTGCGGCCAGCGCCAGCGCCAGGTTCACGGCGGTGGTGCTCTTGCCCACGCCGCCCTTGCCCGAGGCCACGGCCACGATGTTTTTCACACCGGGCAGGAGCTGTACGCCACGCTGCACGGCGTGGGCGGAGATTTTGGTGGTGATGTTCACGCTGACCTGGCCCACGCCGGGCAGGGCCTGCACGGCGGCCACCAACGCGGCTTGCAGGGTTGCGTGCTGGCTTTGGGCAGGGTAGCCCAGTTCGATGCCGAATGACACATCGGCCCCCTGCACGCTCAGGCCGCGCAGGGCTTTGGTGGATACGAAATCGGTGCCGGTGTTGGGATCGACGACGCTTTTGACCGCGTCCAGCACCTGCTGTTCTGAAAAAGGCATGCATAACTCCTATGGGGCGCGTAGTCTATGCCCAAACCTACGCGCCCCACCCTGTAGGCTTATTCGTTGCTGCCGCCGATACCGAACAAGCTCAACAGGCTGGTGAACAGGTTAAAGATCGACAAATACAGGCCCACCGTGGCCATCACGTAGTTGGTTTCACCGCCGTTGACGATACGGCTGGTATCCATCAAGATCAAACCGGCCGACAGCAAGGCCACCATGGCAGACACGGCCAGACTCAGCGCGGGGATCTCCATGAACACGGCGGCCAGACCGGCCAGAATCGCGATCACCATCCCGGCAAACAAAAAGCCCGCCATGAAGCTGAAGTCGCGCTTGGACGTGACCGCCCAGGCCGACAAAGCCAAAAAGGTTGCGCCCGTGGCGGCCAGCGCCAGCATCACCACCTGCGCACCGCCGGGCATGGACAGCGAACGCGCCACGATGGGGCCCAGCGTGTAGCCCATGAAGCCGGTGAAGGCAAACACGGCGGGAATTGCCCAGCCGCTGTTTTTGAGTTTGTGTACGGCAAACAGCAGACCAAACATACCCACCAGCATCACCACCAGGCCAGGGGCCGGGGCTTGCAGAACGATACCCGCCGTGGCCACGGCGGCGCTGAACAACAGCGTCATCGACAGCAGCGCATAAGTGTTGCGCAGCACGCGGTGGGCGGCGGTGGGCAGTGTGCTTGGTGCCTGGGTGATCAGCGTGGGGTCCGGGCGACCGGAGGGGAAAATATGTTCCATGGTTTACTCCTGAGTGAACGATGTAGTGACCATACGCGCGCAGCCACTTCTTAAAAAGCAGAGAATCGTGAAGTATTCATCCCTTAAAAGTTGACAATGACCGAAGCCTTCAGCTACCGCCACCTGCATTATTTCTGGGTCGTTGCCCGCGAGGGCGGCATGGCCCGCGCCGCCGACCGATTAGGGATGGCGGTGCAAACCGTGAGCACCCAGGTGCGCGAACTGGAACGCTCGCTGGGCGTGACCCTGCTCAAACCGGTGGGGCGCGGCCTGGTGCTGACCGAAGCCGGGGTGGCCGCCATGCGCCAGGCCGACCTGATATTCCAACTGGGCGAAGAACTGCCCAGCGTGGTGCACGATGCCATCAGCGCGCCGTCAGTGCGGCTGGCGGTGGGTATTTCCGAAGGCCTGCCCAAGCTGGTGGTGCGCCGCCTGCTGCAGCCGGTGATGCCCGAGCCGCATCTGCGCCTGCTGTGCCACGAAGACGAGTTCGACGACCTGCTGGGCGACCTCGCCCTGCACCGGCTGGACGTGGTGCTGGCCGACCGCCCAGCGGCCGCCAACCCCAACATCAAGGTCTACAGCCACCCGCTGGGCACCTCGGCCATGGCCTGGTACGCACCCGCGCCCTGGGTGGAGGCGGCGCAAAAAGACTTTCCCCGCAGCCTGGCCGCCGTACCAGTGCTGTTGCCCACCACCCACGCGGCGGTTCGCCCGCGCATCGACCAGTGGTTTGAGCGCATGGGTGTCAAGCCACACATCGTAGGCGAATTTGAAGACAGCGCCCTGCTGGTGACCTTTGGGGCCGGGGGCATGGGCGCATTCCCCGCCGCCGAATGGGTACACGAAGAGCTGACCACCCGCTTCGGCGTCCAGCGCATCGGCCCCTGCGACGGGGTGGAAGAACGCTTTTATGCGATTGGCACTGAGAAAAAGGTGCAGCACCCGCTGGTGCAGCGCTTGCTGCCCAGCAAACCCTAGGGCAACGCTGAACAAGTCCCTCGCGGTCTGCGTCGCCTCAGGCCGCACCGAGGGCCCCGGCCATGTTGGGCACCGTTCGCACCAGCTGGATGCGCGGGGCACGGCGCACCGCAGTAGGCTGCGCAATCTGAAAATCCACCGACGGCTCGGCACTCAGCCGTACGCTGACCGCCTGCGGCGCAGTCCAGCTGCCATGGGTCTGCAGCCACACGTCTTCGCTGCGGCCATCCTGGGTCAACCACAGGCGGCCGGTGCTGACGCGCAGCACCGCACCGGTGGGCAAACGCAGCGCCACCACGTCGGGTGTGCGCAGTTCGAAATGTTCAATTCTGACCATTGCCGTCTCCTGAAAAACCCCCACCGCGGCTTGCGGTGGAGAGGTATTCACTGTAGTCTCACCACCTGTACAGTACCAATACAGTAGATCGAATAGATGCCACCACTGGCCTGCTCCATTCTCCAATACAGTCCATGCCCACTGTCACGATCACTACAGACCAAAGCGCTACCTTGGGCGCGCAGACCACGCTGGTAGACCAACTGGTGCAGTGGGCCGAGCAGCGCATCCAGCAGCAAGTGTTTCGCCCCGGCATGCGCATGCCCTCGGTGCGGGAGTTGGCGCAAGAGCGCGGGGTGTCGCGCTTTACCGTGGTGGCTGCCTACGAGCGGCTGGTGGCGCGCGGGCACCTGCTGGCGCGGCGGGGGGCGGGCTTTTTTGTGCGCGAAGCTGCGCTCCCGGCCAGCACCCGTGCCAAATCCTCCACGGCGCGCGCCAAACCGCAGCAGCCCATCAATATGGGCTGGATGGTGCGCAACATGACCAGCGGCATCCCGGCACACCTGTCGCCGGGTTCGGGCTATCTGCCGCCCGACCTGTGCGGTGGCGACCTGCTCAAGCTGGGCCTGAGGGCGCTGGCCAACCACAGCACCAGCCAGCAGCTGGCACAAGGGGCTTCGGCCCAGGGCTACGCGCCGCTGCGGGCACAAATCCAGCGCACGCTGGCCGAGCGGGATATCGAGGCCCATCCGTCGCAAATCCTCACTACCACAGGCGCAGTCCAGGCCATCGACCTGGTTTTTCGCATGGTGCTGCACCCGGGCGACACTGTGCTGGTGGGCGAGCCTGGCTGGTGCAACCCGCTGTTGTGGCTGCGCGGGGTAGAGGTGGTGGGCGTGCCCTATACCCCGCAAGGGCTGGATGTGCAGGCCCTGACCGCGCTGGTAGAACAGTACAAACCCAAGCTGATCTTCCTCAACCCCGTACTGCACAACCCCACTGGTACGCTGCTGAGCGCCGCCGCGGCCTACCAAATTCTGCGGCTGGCCGAAGCCCACGACTTCCTGGTCATCGAAGATGATATCTATTCCGACTTTCTGCCCCAGAGCATGGCTGTCACGCGGTTGGCCAGCCTGGACCAACTGCGCCGGGTGATCTACGTGAACAGCTATTCCAAGATGCTTGCGCCCAATATCCGCGTGGGTTACCTGGCGGGCCCGGCCGAGCTGGTGGACGCCCTGACCACCTACAAGCTGCTGACCGCACTGACCACCCCCGAGATCAACGAACGCATCGTCTACAAGGCCCTGACCGAGGGCAGCTACCGCAAGCACTGCCAGCGCGTACACGCCACCCTGGACAGCCTGCGCGAGCCCGCCTTCAAACGCATGCAAGACCTGGGGCTACAGGCTTTTTGCCAACCGCAGGCCGGTTTTCTGGGCTGGTTTAACACAGGGGTAGACACCAACCACCTGGCCGCCCTGGGGCTGGACGCGGGCTACCTGCTGCGCCCGGGTGCGCTGTTTTCGATACGGCAAACCCCCAGCCCCTGGATGGGCATCAACATCGCCACCAGCCAGGACCCCGGCATGCTGGCCTGGCTGGCCACCACCCTGGAACAATTGCGCCAGCGTGGTGAAAAGCCCTAGTGTGGTGCTGGGCGCTCGCATCCATCATCCCTCTATGCCACCATCTCTCGCCCTCACCGGCCTATTGCTCACCGGCGGCGGGGCCCGCGCCGCCTACCAGGTGGGCGTGCTCGAAGCCATTGCCGACCTGCGCCTGGCCAGCGGTGCAGGCAGCACGGGCAACCCCTTTCCCATCATCACCGGCACCTCGGCGGGTGCGTTGAACGCCGCGGCACTGGCCTGCGGAGCAGACGATTTCGATGCATCGGTGCGGCGCATCGTGGGCGTGTGGCAAAACATGGAGGCCGGGCAGGTCTACCGTACCGACCCGATTGGCGTAATGCGTAGCGGCGCGCGTTGGCTGACCCTGCTGTCGGTCGGCTGGATGCTGGCCAAATGGCGCAAGGTACAGCCCCGTTCCCTGCTGGACAACCGCCCGCTGCGCGAGTTGCTGGCGAACATGGTGCCGCTGGAGCGCCTGCCCAGCCTCATCCACCAGGGCCATGTGCATGCGCTGGCGGTCACTGCATCCAGCTACAGCTCGGGCGAACATCTCACATTCTTCCAGGGTAGCGACGCATTGCAGCCCTGGGTACGGTCGCAGCGCCAGGGCCTGCGCGACCGGCTTAGCCTGGAGCACCTGCTGGCCTCGTCTGCCATCCCCTTCGTCTTCCCGGCCATGCCACTGCCCATGCAGGGCCCTACCGAACATGTCGAGTACTTTGGCGACGGCTCCATGCGCCAGTCGGCCCCGGTTGCTGCTGCTATCCATTTGGGAGCTGAAAAGATATTGGTGATCGGCGCTGGACGCATGCACGAGCCCAAAGGTGAAGCCCCCACGCTGGCCAACGACAGCTATCCCTCGCTGGCGCAGATTGCCGGTCACGCCCTGTCCAACATCTTTCTGGACGCGTTGGCGGTGGACGTGGAACGGGTACGCCGCATCAACACCACGCTGGCGCTGATACCGCCCGAGTTCCGCCACAACAGCCCGCTGCGTCCCATCGAGCTGCTGCTGATCGCACCGTCGCAGCGCATTGATGCCATCGCCGCCCGCCACGCACACAACCTGCCGCCCACCATCCGCACCATGCTCGGCGGCCTGGGCTCTGCGCCGCAAACCGATGCCGCCAAAGGCTCGGCACTGGCCAGTTACCTGCTGTTCGAGACAGGTTTCACCCGCGAGTTGATGGCCTTGGGCTATGCCGATGCGCAAGCGCAAAGCGCCGAGGTGTGCCGGTTCTTTGGCTGGGCCGACGCTCCACAGTGACCACCCCAATTGGGTCAATTGATAGAATTACCCCAACTGTAGGAGTCTGACCATGCAACGCGAAGCCACCGCCATGACCGTGCGCCAAAATCTGGGCGAGCTGCTCAACGAGGTGCAGTACCGGCACGACAGCATCGTCATCACCAAAGCGGGTAAGCCCGTGGCGGCGATGGTCGATATGGATACCTACGAGCGCATGCGGCGCAAGGACAGCGGCGAGTTCGAACGGCTGTGGGCTGAATTTGCCAAAGGGTTCGAAGACCTGACGGAAGACGAAGCGCAGGCCCTGGCCGATGAGGCCGTGGCCGAGGCCCGCGCCGAACGGGCCGCCCGCCTCAAAGCCGCATGAACATCGCCATCGACACCAACTTGGTGGTGTCATCGACCTTCAAACTGGACACCACCCCCGCCAAACTGCTCGCCGCCTGGCGCATGAAGCGCTTTACCTGGGTAACCTGCCCATGGCAACTGGATGAGCTGGCAGATGCCCTGGTGCGCCCCCACGTGTTGGCACGCTCGGCAGGGGGCCTGGCCGCCGCACAGAACCTGTTGCAGGCCCTGCGCAGCAACGCCACCTCGGTGGCCTTGCGTGAACTCTGGCCCGGCGTGTGCCGCGACCCGGATGACGACTTCTTATTTGCCTTGTACGACCAGGGGCACGTCAATACCATCGTCTCTGGCGACAAAGACGTGCTGGCCCTGCGCCCCCGCTACCCCGTGCTGACCGCACGCGAATTGATCGAACGACTATGACTTCCCCGCAAACCTCCCCCCGCCAACTCTTCGTCACCACCGCCCTGCCCTACGCCAACGGCAATTTCCACATCGGCCACATCATGGAATACATCCAGGCCGACATCTGGGTGAGGTTCCAACGCATGCAGGGCAACGCCGTGAACTTCGTCGGGGCCGACGACACGCACGGCGCGCCCATCATGATTGCAGCCGAAAAGGCCGGCATCACGCCCCAGCAGTTCGTGGCCAACATCGCCGCCGGGCGCAAGCCGTATCTGGAAGGCTTCCACATCGCCTTCGACAACTGGCACAGCACCGACGCTCCCGAAAACCACGCTCTGGCGCAGCAGATTTACCGCGACCTGAAGGCCAACGGCCTGATCTCCAGCAAGGTGATCGAGCAGTTCTTCGACCCCGCCAAGAACATGTTTTTGCCCGACCGCTTCATCAAAGGCGAGTGCCCCAAGTGCCACGCCAAGGACCAGTACGGCGACAACTGCGAAGTCTGCGGCTCGGTCTACGCCCCCACCGACCTGATCAACCCCACCTCCACCCTGTCCGGGGCTACGCCCGAGCTGAAAAGCTCCGAGCACCTGTTCTTCCAGCTGTCCGACCCGCGCTGCGTGGAATTTCTGGAAGAGTGGACCCAAGGAAATGACGAAAATGGAAAACCCCGCCTGCAGCCCGAGGTGGCCAACAAGGTCAAGGAATGGTTCAGCGTGCGCACCAATCCGGACGGCAGCACCAGCGAAGGCCTGGGCGATTGGGACATCAGCCGCGACGCGCCCTACTTCGGCATCGAGATCCCCGACGCACCCGGCAAATACTTTTACGTGTGGCTGGACGCACCCGTGGGCTACCTGGCCTCGCTGAAAAACCTGCTGGACCAGCGCGGCGAAGATTTCGAGGCCTACATGGCCCAGCCCGCACTGGAGCAGTACCACTTCATCGGCAAGGATATCGTCACTTTTCACACCCTGTTCTGGCCCGCGATGCTGAAGTTCAGCGGTCGCAAAACACCGGATTCGATCTTTGTACACGGCTTTTTGACCGTCAACAACGGCGAAAAAATGAGCAAGAGCCGTGGCACCGGCCTGGACCCGCTGAAGTACCTGGGCCTAGGCATGAACCCCGAATGGCTGCGTTACTACATCGCCGCCAAGCTCTCGGCCCGCAACGAAGACATTGATTTCAACGCCGACGACTTCATGGCCCGGGTGAACAGCGACTTGATCGGCAAGTACGTGAATATCGCTAGCCGCGCGGCCGGCTTCCTGGCTAAGCGCTTTTCCGGAAAATTAAGTACTTTATCGGCCTCTAGTGCACATCTTATAAGCGCTATTAGCTCTCAAAAAGAGAGCATTTCCAGTTTGTACGAGCAGCGTGAATACGCCAAGGCCCTGCGCGAAACCATGCTGCTGACCGACCGCGTGAACGCCTACGTGGACGCCAACAAGCCCTGGGAGCTGGCCAAGCTCGAAGGTGCCGACGAGCGCCTGCAAGACGTGTGCAGCACCTGCATCGAAGCCTTCCGCCTGCTGACCGTCTACCTCAAGCCCGTGCTGCCCGCCCTGGCGGCGCAGGTAGAAGCGTTCTTGCACGTCGCCCCCCTGGGCTTTGCCGATGCCGACACCCTGCTGGGTGCAGGCCACACCATCGGCGACTACAAGCACCTGATGCAGCGCGTGGACATCAAGCAGCTTGATGCATTGTTTGAGGCCCCGACCCAGGCAGAACCAGCACAAGCAGCTACAGAAACTGTAGTACCGGGCGGCGAAGTCATCGCACCCGCCATCACCATCGACGACTTCGCCAAGATCGACCTGCGCATCGCCAAGATCCTGAATTGCGAGCCGGTGGAAAACTCCACCAAGCTGCTGCGCCTGACGCTGGACGTGGGCGAGGGTTCTACCCGTAACGTGTTCAGCGGCATCGCCGCACACTACCAGCCAGACCAACTTATAGGCAAACTCACCGTCATGGTGGCCAACCTCGCCCCGCGCAAGATGAAATTCGGCCTCAGCGAAGGCATGGTGCTGGCCGCCAGCCACGCCGACGAAAAGGCCCAGCCGGGCATCTACGTGCTGGAGCCTTTCCCCGGCGCACAACCCGGCATGCGCATAGGATAACCGCTCAACCCCAGGCTACAGCGCAAGCGCTTTTCGCCAACCCCCTTGCAGGGGGCAACACCAGCAGCCTGGCATAGCCAGTTCTGCGGTGTTTCTGGAAGGCTTGTTTACCTCGATGCGTGGAACCTGGGACATTGTTAATCTCAAGCCTTCACCGGCCTAACTCTTATGTCCCTCGCCCGCTTCCACCCCCGCCTGATCGATGCCCTGCGAGGCTACAACCGGGAGAGGTTGGGCAAGGATGTGGGCTCGGGCATGACGGTGGGCATCGTCGCCCTGCCGCTGGCCATGGCGTTTGCGATTGCCAGCGGCCTCAAGCCCGAGGCCGGGCTGTGGACGGCCATCATCGCCGGGTTCATCATCTCGGCGCTAGGCGGCACTACGGCGCAGATCGGCGGCCCGGCGGGAGCCTTCATCGTCATCGTCTACGGCATCGTCGAACGCTATGGCGTGGCGAATCTGCTGATATCCACCGCCTGCGCGGGCGTGCTGCTGTTTGCGCTGGGCCTGTTCAAGCTGGGCACGTTGGTGCGCTACGTGCCGGTGAGCATCGTGATTGGCTTTACCAACGGCATCGCGGTGCTGATTGCGCTGTCGCAGGTGAAAGACCTGCTGGGGCTGGAGATTGCCCACATGCCGGGCGACTTCTTCTCGCAGATCAAGACCATCGTGGGCCACATCCATACGCTGAACTTCTTTGCGTTGGCGCTGGGGGCTGTGTGCGTGCTGGGGCTGTTTGTATGGCCACGCGTGTTTGTGCAGGGCTCGCCGCTGATCCGCCTGCTGGAAGGGCGTACGGTGCGCACCTTTGCCCGGGTGCCCGGGCCTATCGTGGCGCTGGTCACGCTGTCGCTGCTGGCCTGGGCCTTGGGCCTGCCAGTGCAGACGCTGGGCACCAAATTTGGCAGCATTCCCAGCGGCCTGCCGGTGTTTGAACTGCCCGAATTCACCTGGGACACGGTGCGCCTGCTTGTCACGCCCACGCTGACCATTGCCCTGCTGGGCGCGGTGGAGTCGCTGCTGTGCGCCCGGGTGGCCGACCAGCTCGCCAGCGACCCGCACCACCTGAAGCACGACCCTAACCAGGAACTGATGGCCCAGGGTGTGGCGAATTTTGTGGTGGCGTTCTTCGGCGGCATGCCCGCCACCGGCACGATTGCGCGTACCGTGACCAACATCCGCTCCGGGGCCACCTCGCCTATCGCCGGTATCGTGCACGCCCTGGTGCTGGCCGCCGTGGTGCTGGTGGCGGCACCGCTGGCGCTGTACATCCCGCTGGCGGTGTTGGCGGGCATCTTGCTGTTTGTGGCCTGGAACATGGGCGAATGGCACGAGTTTGTGCGGCTCAAGCAGTTCAGCAACCACTACCGCATGCTGTTGCTGGGCACGTTTTTCCTCACCGTGGTGTTCGACCTGACCGTGGCGGTAGAGGTGGGCATGCTGCTGGCCTGCGCCTTCTTCATCCGCCGCATGAGCACGCTATTCCATGTGGATGCGGTGGCCGAAGGCGACGGCGCGCTGGTCTACAAGCTGTACGGCGCGCTGTTCTTTGGGGCCGTGGCCAAGATAGACCCCATCGTGCAGGCCGTGGAAAGCCGCCACCAGGGCACCCGCGTGGTACTGGACGCCTCGCAGCTCATCTCGCTCGATGCCAGTGGGCTGGACGCGCTGGAGCAGTTGTTCAAGGCCATCGTGCACCGGGGCGGCCAGCTCTATATCAACGACCTGAACGACCAGCCCCGGAGGCTGATGGAGCGATCCGGCTTTGCGGGCCGGCTCAAAGACTTTCAGACCAGCGCAGCCGCTACGCTTTGAAAGCCGAGGTAGGGGGCGCTGGCTTGTGCGAACCCAGCAGTCTTTTTCAACCCACCCGGCAGCGCCCTTAAAATCCAGCCAACTACAAGGTTCGTCTATGTCCATCTTCGCCCGCCCCCACTACACATCCGAAGCCACCCAGTTCATCGAGCAACTGAAAGAAAAGCGGCCCACACTTGAAGCCGAGCAGTTGGCTGGCCGCGCCCTGCTGTGGGAGCCCAAGGTAGACCGCAGCGCCCAGGAAGAGTATCGCGAAGGCCGCGTCTCGCAGAACCCCTACGTTTACCAGACCAATAATAAATAAGTAGTCAAATTGGCAGTTAGCGCATATTACACCTGCACAAGCAGCTATTACTTAAATAGCAAACGCCGTGGTTGAAGCGCTAGCAACTCCAGACACGCTGGACCCGGTGGCACGGGCCCGCCTGTATGGCGAACCGATGTTCGCCATGCCGGTGGATTTGTACATCCCACCCGACGCGCTGGAGGTGTTTCTCGACGCTTTCGAAGGCCCGTTGGATCTGCTGCTGTACCTGATACGGCGGCAAAACTTCAACATCCTCGACATCCCCATGGCAGCCCTGACGCGCCAATACCTGGTGTACGTAAACGAGATCCGCAGCCGCAACCTGGAGCTGGCGGCCGACTACCTGCTGATGGCGGCCATGCTGATCGAGATCAAGTCGCGCATGCTGCTGCCGCCCAAAAAGGTAGCTGAGGGCGAGGAAGCCGAAGACCCGCGCGCCGCCCTGGTGCGCCGCCTGCTGGAGTACGAGCAGATCAAACTGGCGGCGGCCCACCTCAACGCCCTGCCTCAGTTTGGCCGCGACTTTCTCAAGGCCCAGGTATTCATTGAGCAGGCGCTGCAGCCGCGGCTGCCGGAGGTGCACGTGGCCGACCTGCAAGAGGCCTGGCGCGACATCTTGCGCCGCGCCAAACTCATCCAGCACCACACCATCACCCGCGAAGAGCTGTCGGTGCGGGAGCACATGAGCTACCTGCTCAAAACCCTGCAAGGCCGCAAGTTTGTGGAGTTTGAAGAGCTGTTCGATGCCGCCAAGGGCATGTCGGTGCTGGTGGTGACCTTCATCGCCCTGCTGGAGCTGGCCAAGGAGACGCTGGTAGAGATCGTGCAGGCCGAAGCCTTTGCACCGATCTACGTACGCTTGGCGTACTCGCCCGTCTCGGTGGCCTAACCAGCGAAGTGCTTGCGGTAGCGCGCAGGCAGGTCGGCAATGCGCAGCAACATCGGCAGATCGGCTGTATTGAAATCCGGATCCCACGCAGGCGCACCCAGCACCTTGGCGCCCAGGCGCAGGTAGCCCTTGATCAGGGCCGGTGGCTCGATGGCCAGCGTGCTGTCGAACTGTTCGATGGGCAGCGGCAGGCGGGGCTGTACGTGGTATTCGATCGGAGCCATGTGGGTTTTTTGCAACTGGTGCCAGATGCTGGCCGCCGCGTCGCCACCCACCACGCCGTTGTGCAGCATGGGGATGCTGGCGCAGCCGACCATGGTGTCGAGCTGGTTGCGCTGCATGAACTCGGCCAGCGCGCCCCACAGGGCCAGAATCACGCCGCCGTGGCGGTGGTCGGCGTGCACGCAGCTACGGCCCAGCTCCACCATGCGGCTGCGCAGGTTGCGCAGCCGCACCAGATCGAATTCGGTGTCGCTGTAGGTACTGCCCACGCGCTTGGCCTGCACCGGCGTCAGCACCCGGTAGGTGCCGATCACGGCATTGCTGGCCACGTCGCGCACCAGCAGGTGCTCGCAAAAATCATCAAACAAATCCACATCGTGCCCGGGCAGCTTGGTGGACAGGCGTGCGCCCATTTCCACCGCAAACACCTGGTAGCGAAGCCGCTGGGCCTCGCGAATTTCGTCCTGGTGCCGCGCCCAAGACACGGCTATCCCGGCGGCAGGCGGGGCCTCTACACGGGGGCTGGCTATAGCCACCCGCTCATCGCGCCGATGCAGCGCCCCGCGCAGCATGGAGGCCGGATTAAATGCCGACACCAGAGAAATAGGCGACAGCGCGAAGGTGGGGGTGGGCAGTTCTTTCATGGACTTCTCCTGTGTGTTGGAGAGAGTCTGAAAGCAGGGTGTGACGCAGGTGTGTAAGTTGCGTGGCGGCTGTGTGACACACCCCGCCACGCCCTCTTTAGGCGCGGATTACCGCAGCGTAGCCGCAATCCGCTCCGCACAAGCCTGCGCCTGCGCCGCATCCCGTGCCTCGACCATCACGCGGACCAGGGGCTCGGTGCCGCTGGCGCGGATCAGCACGCGGCCATTGTTGCCGAGTTCGGCTTCGGCGGCTTTGGTGGCCAGGGGGAGATGGGTGTTGGCTTTCCAGTCCTGGCCAGGCTGGAGACGCACGTTGATCAGGGTTTGCGGGAACAGGGTCAGGTCGGCCAACAATTCGGCCAAGGTTTGACCGCTACGCACGCAGGCTTGCAGGACTTGCAGGGCACTGACCAGACCGTCGCCGGTAGTGTGCTTGTCCAGCGCCAGCAGGTGGCCGGAACCTTCGCCGCCCAGCAGCCAGCCACGCTTTTCCAGCTCTTCCAGCACGTAGCGGTCGCCCACTTTGGCGCGAACCAGTTCCACGCCCTTGTCTTTCAGCGCCAGCTCGACGGCCATATTGGTCATCAGCGTGCCGACCACGCCGGGCACGGCATCGGCCGCGCGCTTGCTGGCATTTTTACCTCCGCGCGACAGGCGTTCCTTGACCATCAGGTACAGGATTTCATCGCCGTTGAACAGGCGGCCATCGGCATCGACCATTTGCAGGCGGTCGGCATCGCCGTCCAGCGCCACGCCGAAGTCGGCACGGTGGGCTTTGACGGCATCGACCAGGGCCTGGGGATGGGTGGCACCGACTTTTTCGTTGATGTTGATGCCATCGGGCGCGCAACCGATGGCGATCACTTCCGCACCCAGCTCGTGGAAAACCTTGGGCGCGATCTGGTAGGCCGCGCCATGGGCACCATCGACCACGATGCGCACGCCTTTGAGCGTGAGGGCGTTGGGGAAGGTGCTTTTGCAAAATTCGATGTACCGGCCAGACGCGTCTTCCAGACGTCGGGTCTTGCCGAGAGAGGCGGAATCGGCCCAGACGGGAGGTGTTTCCAGCGCGGCTTCTACCGCCAGCTCCCAGGCATCGGGCAGCTTGGCACCTTCGGCACTGAAGAACTTGATGCCGTTGTCAGGGTACGGGTTGTGGCTGGCGCTGATGACTACGCCCAGACTGGCGCGCTGCGCACGGGTCAGGTAAGCCACACCCGGCGTAGGTAAGGGGCCGAGCAGCACCACGTCCACGCCGGCGGAGTTGAAGCCGGATTCCAGCGCACTTTCCAGCATGTACCCAGAGATACGGGTGTCTTTGCCGATCAGCACCGTGGGCCGGGCTTCGGTTTGCTTGAGCACGCGACCAACCGCATGGGCCAGGCGCAGAACGAAATCGGGGGTAATGGGGTGCTTGCCTACGGTGCCGCGGATGCCATCGGTGCCGAAATATTGACGGGACATTGTTTTCCTTTTTATGTGTATGCAGACCAAGCAGCATCTGTTGGCGGAGCCGAGGGGATTGTGCGGGCGATTAGACCGCAATGGGTTCTACTTTGGCGGTATTGTCAGGTCGGATACGCGCGCCGCAGCCCACACCTTCAGAGCTTGCGCAGTGGCGGCCACATCATGGACCCGCACTACGCGCGCACCGCGCTCCACGGCCAGCAAGGCCGCGGCCACGCTGGGCACCAGGCGCTCGGTAGGGCCAAGAGGAATATCGGCCATACCCGCCAGCGATGACTTGCGCGACCAGCCCACCAGCAGCGGGTAACCCATAGCCAGCAGCGCCTGCTGGCGTGCCAGCATGGCGAAGTTTTGGGCCACGGTTTTGCCAAAGCCAATACCAGGGTCCAGCACGATACGAGCCTTTTCTATGCCTCGCGCAAATAGCGCCTGCGCATGCTGCTCTAAAAATAATAGCACCTGAGCAACCACGTCGCCTTGCATGGGTTCGGCCTGCATGGTTTGAGGCTCGCGGTGCATGTGCATCAGGCACACGCCGCAGGACGGGTGCTGCGCCACTACATCGGTGGCGACCAGCGGATGGGCCGGGTCGACCCAACGCAGGGCCCAGATGTCGTTGAGGATGTCCACACCGGCATCCAGCGCGGCCTGCATGACCTGGGGCTTGTAGGTGTCCACCGAAATCGGCACGCCCAGCGTGGTGGCAGCCCGCAATACCGGTAGCAGACGGACAAGTTCCTCCTCCACCGGCACCGGCTGGGCACCGGGGCGGGTGGATTCCGCACCGATATCCAGGATATGGGCCCCGTCACGCAGCAACTGCTCGCAATGCGCCAAGGCGGCCGAGGTGCTGGCGTGCTGCCCACCGTCTGAAAAGGAGTCGGGGGTCGCATTGACGATGCCCATCACCTGGGGCTGGGCTAGGTCGATGCGAAAGCGGGTGGTTTGCCAGAGCATGGGAGTTGCGAAATTATCAGAAATAGAAACGGGGCCACAAAGGCCCCGTTATCGACATCACGAACGCTTAAGCAGCAGTAGGTGCAGGTTCTACCGCCACCACAGGTGCGCCGCCGCTGCCACCGTTGCTGCCGCCACCGGTGGGCGTGCGGGGTGTCCAGTCTTTCGGTGGCCGGGGCTCACGCCCAGCCATGATGTCGTCAATCTGCTCCATATCGATGGTTTCCCATTCGAGCAGGGCCTTGGCCATGGCGTGCATCTTGTCGCTGTTGTCTTCGATCAACTTGCGCGCCAGGGAGTACTGCTGGTCAATGATGCGGCGCACTTCACTGTCGACCTTTTGCATGGTCTGCTCGCTCATGTTGGTGGTCTTGGTGACCGAGCGGCCCAAGAACACTTCGCCTTCGTTTTCGGCGTAAACCATGGGGCCCAGCGCATCGGTCATACCGTAGCGGGTAACCATGTCGCGTGCGATGGAGGTAGCGCGCTCAAAGTCATTGCTGGCACCAGTGGTCATCTGGTTCATGAAGACTTCTTCGGCGATCCGGCCACCGAATAGCATGCTGATCTGGCTCAACATGTATTCGCTGTCGTAGCTGTAGCGGTCTTGGGCGGGCAGGCTCATAGTCACACCCAGGGCGCGGCCACGGGGAATTACGGTGACCTTGTGCACCGGGTCGCACTTGGGCAGCAGCTTGCCGATCAGGGCGTGGCCAGACTCGTGGTAGGCCGTGTTGCGGCGCTCTTCCTCGGGCATGACCATGCTCTTGCGCTCGGGGCCCATCAGGATCTTGTCCTTGGCCTTCTCGAAGTCTTGCATTTCCACCACGCGAGCACTGCGGCGGGCCGCCATTAGCGCGGCTTCATTGCACAGGTTGGCCAGATCGGCACCGGACATGCCAGGCGTGCCACGGGCAATCACGTTGGGATTCACATCCTGGCTGACCGGAATCTTGCGCATGTGAACGACCAGAATCTGCTCACGGCCGCGGATATCGGGCAGCGTGACATAGACCTGGCGGTCAAAGCGACCGGGGCGCAGCAAGGCCGCGTCCAGGATGTCGGGGCGGTTGGTGGCAGCCACCACGATCACGCCCAGGTTGGTTTCGAAGCCGTCCATCTCGACCAACATCTGGTTCAGGGTTTGTTCGCGCTCGTCGTTACCACCACCCAGACCGGCACCGCGTTGGCGGCCAACGGCATCAATTTCATCGATAAAGATGATGCAGGGTGCGTTCTTTTTGGCGTTTTCGAACATATCGCGGACCCGGGCTGCGCCCACACCAACAAACATTTCCACGAAATCAGACCCGCTGATACTGAAGAAAGGTACTTTGGCTTCGCCAGCAATACTCTTGGCTAGCAGGGTTTTACCGGTGCCTGGAGGGCCCACCAGCAGCAGCCCACGGGGAATGCGGCCACCGAGCTTCTGGAACTTGGCCGGGTCTTTCAGGAAATCAACGACTTCCTTGACCTCTTCCTTGGCTTCGTCGCAACCGGCCACGTCGGCAAAGGTGACGACGTTATTGTTTTCGTCCATCATGCGGGCTTTGCTCTTACCGAAGCTGAAAGCCCCGCCCTTGCCGCCGCCCTGCATCTGGCGCATGAAGTACACCCACACGCCAATCAACAGCAGCATCGGCCCCCAGCTGACCAACAGGGTCATGAGCAGGGAACCTTCTTCGCGGGGTTTGACATCGAACTTGATGTTGTTGGCGATCAGATCGCCAACCAGACCACGGTCAAGGTAGGTGGCATTGGTGCGTATACGACGATCGTCTGTGGTGGTGGCAACGATCTCCGTACCGCCCTGGCCTTCCTGGATGGTGACGGATTTGACGCGTTTACTGCGTACCTCGTCCAAAAAGTCCGAATAGCCCACATAACCAGAACTCACACCCGCGCGGGTGTCGAACTGTTTGAAAACCGTGAATAGCACCATCGCAATGACGAGCCAGACGGCAATTTTGGAAAACCACGGATTTTTCAAGCAACGCTCCGGTAGGAAAGACTTCAACGTAAGTGCGTACTATTTTAGGCGTTTCAAGTGCACATACGGCAATTCTTGACTATGGCGGCCATAGCGGCAACAAGGGTTTAGGGCGTGCCCTGGCTATTTTCAGGCTCTATTTGTGCGGGTTTGGGTGCATTTTTCAAGCCCACGCCAACCAAAAAAGTTTCGGTCGATTTGTCACGCGACGCTTTGGGCTTGATGGGTTTGACCAGGTGGAAGGTCTGCTTAAACAGCTTCACCAGCGGGTCGTAGGCCCCGCCGTGGAACAATTTCACCACCAGCGCACCCTGCGGCTTTAAATGGCCATGGCAAAAATCCACCGCCAGCTCGACCAGGCCCTCAATGCGCGCGGCATCGGCGGCGTGGATGCCCGACAGGTTGGGGGCCATGTCCGACAGGATCACGTCGGCCAGCCGCCCGTCCATGGCCTGGGTCAATTTGCCCAACATCTCATCTTCGCGGAAATCGCCATGGAAGAACACCACGCCCTCCACCGGCTCCATAGGCAGCAGGTCGATAGCAATGATGCTGCCATTGAGCGCACCCACCGCCGCACCACCGCCCGCCGCCGTTTTGGGCGACAGCTTGCGCCGCACGTATTGGCACCAGGCCCCGGGGGTGGAGCCCAGATCAACCACCAGGTGGCCGGGCTTGATGAGGTGGAAAGTCTCGTCAATCTCCTTCAATTTATAGGCCGCGCGGGCCCGGTAGCCCTCGCGTTTGGCCAACACGACATAGGGGTCGTTGACATGGTCGTTCAACCACGCCTTGTTGACTTTTTTACTTTGTGTTTTTACTTTCATCCTGGCATTTTCACAGGTACTGCTTCAAAACCGGGTACAGCCCGGTATTTTTTCGCCCAAGCTGCTCATCAAGGATACGCCTAACAACCATATAAGAAACGCCAAATTGCTTTGCAATATGAGACTTTCTGCACCCAACATCTACAAGACGTAAAACCTCTAACTCTTGAACAGCATTTAAAATTTTTGGCCTTCCAAAAGTCTGACCTCTTTTGATAGCAGCCACCTGACCATCTACCACCCGTTGACGGATAATTTTGTGCTCCAACTGCGCTACTGCTCCTAATATTTGAAGCATGAACATACCGAGCGGTGTTGTTGTATCTAATGGCTCAGTGAGCGAACGTATGGACGCACCACTAATATGTATACGCTCCAAAATCGTAAGCAAGTCCTTTAGGGACCTTGCAAACCGATCAATCTTGTAAACCACCAGAATATCACCCGTTTTCACAGCCTCTAAAGCGTTCTGTAACTCCTGCCGTGTTCCTATAGAACTAGCTTTTTCCTCAAAAATTTTGTCTACGCCCGCACGGCGAAGCGCATCCATTTGTAGATGTGTCTCCTGATGATTTGTAGACACACGTGCATACCCTATAAGCATTAAACACTCCCTTTATTGAGTTGAAATTGTGCGCAAAACTTTAAAATTCTGAATAACGCAAAAGCACCGGAATACCTGCTTTTTAGGATGCGGATGGACGCTGCTTATGGATGGGCGTTTGTGCTACGCGCCATGCTTGCGTGCTGCCCGTCGGGGCGTTCGCGTCACACTTGATGGACACGGTTTACGTTGGCGCTTCGCTGCCATGTACGACCGGCTACACCTGCACGGTGTAGGTGCTGCGGGAATGTTGGGCTACCAGACGGAGAGATTCGGCTGGCGGTAAGGTTCGGGCCAG
>NZ_JBWMAX010000218.1:0-788 GCF_056521385.1 Rhodoferax sp. RT5P35
CCCTGGATCCGCAGAGTGGACGGGCCGACCCGGTCCACCCGCACGCGTTCCAGCCCGTAGTCGCTGGCCGAGATCAGGCGCAGCTGCAGATAGCTGGGGTTGGCCTCGATCAGCAGGCCAAACAGCTTGGCCAGGCGTTCGGAGTCCAGGGCATCCTCGTGCTGCAGGATGGCCACGGTAGTGGGCAGGCCCGCCAGCACCTGCAGGTTGCGCGAGACCTCCTCGCGCGTCTGGGTAATGCGCCGGGCCAGCACCTGGGTGGAGGTGAGCAGCTTGTTCTTGGCCGAATTCACCAGCAGGCCGCGGCTGGCCTCGTAGGCGTAAAAGCCGGTCAGTCCCGCCGCCAAAAAGCCTACCGAAGCCATCAACAGCACCAGCTTGCCGACGATGCCCCACCTCATGGAATGTCCCATCTCATGGAGTGCCCGGCTTCATGGTGCCAGCACTTTGCGGGCGCGGTCACCGGACACGATGCGGCTCCACAGCAGGTTGCGGCGCTCTTCGCTTTCCACCGGCTGCAGCCACAGCAGGCGGTCGTCGGCCCGGTACTCGGACGAGGCCGAGGTGGTGTTGGCCAGGCCCTGGCGCTGCACCAGCACCTGGCCGGGCTCGGGCTCCAGCAGGTAGTTGATCCAGGCCGCGGCCAGCACCGGGTTGGTCGCCCCGCGGGTGATGGCCCAGCAGTCCAGCCAGGCCAGCGCGCCCTCCTGGGGGATGGCGTAGCCCACGTCCAGCCCGGCGGCGCGGAACAGCACCTCCTGCTGGCGGCCATAGTTGGCAAACAGCAG
>NZ_JBWMAX010000218.1:798-1213 GCF_056521385.1 Rhodoferax sp. RT5P35
TCGGGCTGGGTGTAGAAAGCGGCGGCATTGCGGCGCAGGGCAATCAGCTTGTCCACCGCCGGTGGCCACTGGTGCTCGGCCAGGCGGAACGGCGACGGCAAACCCAGCGCCTGGGCCGCCAGCGCAAAGTTGTGCGTGCCCGCGCTGTAGGCAATCACCTTGCCCTGCCAGCGAGGGTCCCACAGGGCGGTGATGGAGCTGGGCGGCTGCTGGATCTGCTGGCGGTCGTACACCAGGCCCATCTCGGCATAGGTGTAGGGAATGGCATAGGTTTTGCCGCCGTGCACCAGGCCCGGAATCGCCGCCCGGTTCTGGAACCGGGGCAACTGCCTGGCCAGGTGGGGCAGCGTGGCCGTGGCGATGGGCTGCACCCAGCCCTGGCGGATGTAGCGCTGCAGCTCGGCCGTATTGACCG
>NZ_JBWMAX010000219.1:0-1213 GCF_056521385.1 Rhodoferax sp. RT5P35
AGAAGGCGGTGATCGAGCCCACGCCGTTGAGGCCATTGCCGCTGCGCTCCACCAGCTGCGGCAGCTTGGCAAAGCACGAGGGCGGGTAGCCCTTGGTGGCCGGGGGCTCGCCAATGGCCAGGGCAATCTCGCGCTGGGCCATGGCAAAACGGGTGAGCGAGTCCATCAGCAGCAGCACGTGCTGGCCTTTGCCGCGGAAATACTCAGCCACCGCAGTGGCGTAGGCGGCCCCTTGCAGGCGCAGCAGCGGCGGCGCGTCGGCCGGGGCGGCCACCACCACCGAGCGGGCACGGCCATCCGCGCCCAGAACGTCTTCCACAAATTCCGTGACTTCCCGGCCTCGCTCGCCGATCAGGCCGACCACGATCACGTCGGCCTGGGTGTAGCGGGCCATCATGCCCAGCAGCACGCTTTTGCCCACGCCCGAGCCCGCAAACAGGCCGATGCGCTGGCCACGCCCCACGGTCAGCATGCCGTTGATGGCGCGCACGCCGGTATCCAGCGGCTCGCGCACCGGGTCGCGGTCCATGGCATTGATGGGGCTGCGGTCCAGCGGCTGCGAGCGCACGTTGCGGATGGGGCCACCATGGTCCAGCGGTGCGCCCTGGGCATCCACCACCCGGCCCAGCAGGCCGTCGCCAATCGGCAAACGCAACACGCCTGCCACCCCGGCGGCCTTGTCGCGCCGGGCATCGCCCAGGCGCGGTACCGACACAAACGGCGGCGCAGGCACCACGCTGGCCCCACTGCGCAGGCCGTGCACGTCACCGGCAGGCATCAAAAAGGCTTTGTCGTTGGAGAAACCCACCACTTCCACCAGCACCGAAGGCCGGCCCGGCATGGACACCAGGCATTGCGAACCCACGGCGCTGCGCACGCCTGCGGCCTCCAGCACCAAACCCGCCAGGCGGGTCAGGGTACCGCGCACTTCCAGGGTGCTGCCGGTGTCCACGCGCTGCTGCGCATCGGCCAGAAACTGGGGCCAGACCTGGGTATCCGGGGAGTGGTCAGCTGGCATCTTCGGCATCCACATCGCCATCTGTCCAGGCCGAGGCCAGGCCCAGATTGGCCACGGCCCGCTCCCAGCGCTTGGACAGCGTGCCATCGATCACGGTGCCGCCCGATTCGACCAGGCAGCCGCCGCGCTCTACCGCCATATCGGCCAGCCAGGTAAGTGTAGGCAGGGGGAAGGCGGCTTTCAGCGGGGCTTGCA
>NZ_JBWMAX010000220.1:0-1212 GCF_056521385.1 Rhodoferax sp. RT5P35
GCTGTAAGTCCAGGCGTTATTGCGAATGCAGTCCGTGGGGCGCGATTCGTAAGACACTTTTGTTTCTCCTCTTCTTTTTTATTTTGGGTGCTTACTTTGTAAATTGCATCGCATGGCGGTAGCTCTTAATGGTCAGCTGCTAGATACTTAAAATAGTAACCAACAGTATCTTTAGTTTCATTTCTGGTCTATTGAGGTTTACATCTAGATGGCGCAGATGGCATCAGGTAATAGGACTTGCATGGATTGGATGGGTTTTGGCATCTTTTTGTCCAAGGTATTCAAGTTATTTACCCCTCCGCGCCTATCCCATCAGTACGAGTAGCTATAAGTTAAATAGCATCCGTAAAAACAGCCATCTGCACCGCCTTCACCAGCCGCGTCTCCTGCGCGGTGATCAAGTGCCCCGATGCCGCCAGGTAGGCACCGAAGCCGGGGTGGGTGTCGCGGGCGAAGCAGCGGCGCTCGTAGTCGGCCAGGTCGTCGTAGGCCCAGAGGTGCACAAACTGGTTTTGCGGCCCCACCAGGCTGGTGTAGAAGCCTACGGGGTGGCCCAGCGTCTCCATCAGGATGGGCATGGCCAGGCGGTTGAGCACCTCCAGAAACTCCGGCATCTTGCGCAGCGCGATGGTGTAGGTGCGGTGGTCGATCAGCGGCTTGGCACTGTTCATTTTGCGGCTCCGGCCAGGTCGGCGATGTGGTTGCCGGTGATGAAGCCAAAGGTCATGTTCGGCCCGTGGGTGATGCCCGCGCCGGGGTAGTTGCCGCCCATCATGCTGGCGCGGTCGTTGCCCACCGCGTACAGGCCGGGAATCGCCGTGCCGTCGCGCTTCAACACCTCGCCCACCACGCTGGTCTGGATGCCGTCGAAGGTGCCCAGGTCGCCCATCACCACCTTGAGCGCGTAAAACGGGCCGGTCTGCACCGGGGCCACGCAGGGGTTGGGCCGGTGCTCGGGGTCGGCTAGGTAGCGGTTGAAGCTGGTGCTGCCGCGGTGGAAGGCCGGGTCTTCGCCGCGTACCGCGCCGCTGTTGTAGTGGCGCACGGTCTGCTCCAGCCCGGCGAGGTCGATACCGGCGTTGGCCGCCAGTTCGGCCAGGGTGTTGCCGTTCACCAGGTAGCCGCTGCGCAGGTGGCCGCCCAGAGGCATGGGCGCGGGCTTGGCGTAGCCCAGGCCGTATTTGGCGATGGTGGCTTTGTCGCAGACCAGCC
>NZ_JBWMAX010000221.1:0-1212 GCF_056521385.1 Rhodoferax sp. RT5P35
CCGGATGCCGACGTGATCGTCAACCCCAACCAGCCCGGCTGCACGTTTGAGAGCAAGTCGATTGCCGGTGTCGGCGTGATGTTCTACGTGCTGCTGGCGCTGCGGGCCGAGCTGCGACGCCGGGGCGTGTTCACGGCAGAGACGCAACCCAAGCTGGACCCGCTGCTGGCCCTGGTGGCCCTGGGCACGGTGGCCGACGTGGTCAGGCTCGATGCCAACAACCGCCGCCTCGTGGCCCAAGGGCTCAAACGGCTGCGCGCGCAGGCGCAACCAGCGGGACTAGCTGCATTATTTGTAGCAGCAGGCCGGGTGGCCAAAGTGGCCACCACCTTCGACTTCGGCTTTGCCCTGGGCCCGCGCATCAACGCCGCAGGCCGCCTGGCCGACATGACGCTGGGAATAGAGTGCCTGCTGACCGACGACCCGGCCCGCGCCACCGAGCTGGCCACCACGCTCGGCGAAATCGCCGCCATCACCCGCCTGCGACTGGAGCGACTGGTGCCTGATGTTGCGCATGCGGCCCGCCACGGCGAATCCATTCCTTCTTGACATCTTTCTTAATCTACCCACCGGAGTTATCCATGACCACTCGTCGCAACATTTCCCTCCTGGCGTGCGCGCTGGGCCTGCTGGCCGCCGCCCTGCCCGCCAGCGCCCAGGGCAGCTACCCCGACCACCCGGTGAAACTGCTGGTGGCACTGCCCGCGGGCGGCGGCGTGGACATCATCGCGCGCCTGATCGGCCAGAAGCTGGCCGCCGCCACCGGCCAGCCCTTCGTGGTGGACAACCGGGCCGGAGCCTCTGGCCGCATCGGCCTGCCGGTGGTAGCCAAGTCCGCGCCGGACGGCTACACCTTGATGGCCTCCCCCGCCTCGTTCCTGACCACCAACAAAAGCATCTTCAAAGAGCTGCCGTACGACCCGCAGGCAGACTTCGCTCCCATCACCAAGCTGGCCAACCAGTCCATGGTGCTGGTGGTCAAGGACAAGCAGAAGTTCGCCAGCGCCAGCGCGCTTCTGGCCGCCGCCAAAGCCAAGCCCGGTGGCCTGAACTACGCCAGCTCAGGCGACGGCAGCCCCCAACACCTGGCCGCCCTGATGTTCGAGACCCGGGCGCAAGTGCGCATGACCCATATCCCCTACAAGGGCGGCGCGCTGGCCATTACCGACCTGCTGGGCGGCAACGTAGATCTGCTGTTCGCGCCCCTGCCCG
>NZ_JBWMAX010000222.1:0-1210 GCF_056521385.1 Rhodoferax sp. RT5P35
TGGTATCGCTGGTACCCACCCGCGTGGGCCCGGGTTTTGACAGCTTTGTGGCCGAGGCCGACGAGGTGCTGGGCCAGTACCTGCGCGGCCAGTTGCTGGTGATGCTGATCATGGCGGCGTTCTACGCCATCGGCCTGTCGCTGTTCGGGCTGGATCTGGGCCTGCCCATCGGCCTGTTTACCGGGCTGGCCATGTTTGTGCCGTATCTGGGCTTTGGCGTGGGCTTGGTGCTGGCAGCGCTGGCCGGGCTGCTGCAGTTTGCGTCCATCAAGGCGGTGGTCATGGTGGCGGTGGTGTTTGGCATTGGCCAGTTTGTGGAGAGCCTGTTTCTCACGCCCCGGCTGGTGGGTGAGCGCATCGGCCTGCACCCGCTGGCGGTGATTTTTGCCCTGCTGGCCTTTGGCCAGGTGTTTGGCTTTGTGGGTATTTTGGTAGCGCTGCCCGCCAGCGCCGTGCTGTTGGTGGCCATACGCCGCATCCGCGACAGCTACCTGGCCAGCAGGCTGTACCAGGGATAGGTCAGGATGCAGCAACTGGTACTCGATATCGGCCTGGGCACCAGCCCCACGCTGGCCAACTTCTTTGGTGGCCCCAACGCGGCGGCGCTGCAGCATGTGCAGCAGGCCGTGGTGGCTACCGGTCGCCCGCTGCAAACCTACCTGTGGGGCGGCCCCGCCACCGGCAAAACCCATATGCTGCGCGCCGTGCGCGAGGCCTACCGCATGCAGGCCGCGCGCGTGGGCTGGATGGACCCCAGCGTCTACGAGCCACCCGAATTCGACGACGCCTGGGCGGCGGTGCTGCTGGACGACGTGCACCTGTACAACCCCGCGCAGCAGCACATGGCCTTCAAGTGGTTTGTCAACGCGCAAACCTGTAGCTGCTGGGTGCTGGGCGCGGGCGACGTGCCGCCGGCCGACCTGCAACTGCGTGAAGACCTGCGCACCCGCCTGGGTGGTGGCAATGTGTTTGCCCTGCAACTGCTCAGCGAAGCCGAGCTGCGCACCGTGCTGGGCCAGGAGGCGCAGGCCCGTGGCGTGGCGCTGAGCGCCGAGGTGGTGGACTACCTGCTGCGCCGCTTCAGCCGCGACCTGGGCAGCCTGATGCAGCTGCTGGAACACCTGGACCGCTACGCCCTGCAAACCCAGCGCGCCATCACCATCCCTTTGGTTAAATCCATGCTGGAAACAATCTGAAAGTGACCCCCATG
>NZ_JBWMAX010000223.1:0-1208 GCF_056521385.1 Rhodoferax sp. RT5P35
GTGCCACCGATCCCAGGCAGGCACCTACCCATCGGCGCAAGCCCTGGTGCGGGCGAAGCGGCTGCGTTGCCAGCCTTTATCTCCAGCAGTAGGCAATGGCGGAGCTGAGGTCAGATCCGGCTTTGGCTGTGTAGGTGCCCGCCTCGATACTGCGCCGACCCAGGTTGTCCACGGTCATGTTGCCGCAGCGGTCTGCGGCCATGCTGGAGCCGGTTTTGCGCGTAGCGGTGATGGTATAGGCCGTGCGAGGGCTGGAGGCTGCGACGGCGACGGCAATGTCGTAGTACTTGGCGGAGGGCAGGGCGGCCATTTGTGCCGGGAACTGGCTACTGTGCGTGACGGCCACGCCACCACTATTCTGGTCGTAGCGAAAGTTTTCTGAATAAAACCGTTCCATCCACTGCTGGCCGCCCATCAGGGCGGTTTGCGCATCGGCCCGGCGACCACGCGCTACCTGCTCGGTATAGCTGGGCAATGCGATGGCCGTCAGTATGCCGATCACCGCAACGGTGATCATCAGCTCGATCAGGGTAAAACCCTGCTGGGCTTTCAATTGCTTCATTTGTCCGTCCTTAGTCCAGGGATCTCGCGCCACTGCACGCGGCCCAGCGGGTTGTAACACAGGGCACGGCTATCGTCGCCGCTGACGATCGCCAGCACTTTGCTGCCAGGCGGGCAGGTGGCCTCTACCCTGCAAATGCCATTGTTGCAGTCGGTACTGGTGCAGCCTGCTGCACCCTCTACACAGGTCGTCGGCTGGAATGGGGAGGACGAACGGTTGTTAACCGTGACCCATTTTTGGCTCAGTACTGCGCTGCCCGCGACCAAGGTGCCGTCCGACATCAGGCCTTGGGCTTTGCGCGTGGGTATGCCAGCGATAGGGTCAATGATGTAGAGGGTGATATCGGGGGTGTCGTAGCAACTTTCGGTCCCCGATTTCTTGCGGATGGTGGGGAAGATCAGGTAACCCGCTTGCACATCGGGGTCGGCCACCAGCATTTCTGACAGGTTGGGTGTGCTCGGCGGTGCCGAAGCACCGGGGAAGTTGAAGTACCAGCCGTCTTTGGCGGTCCAGTCGATGGCCGTGTAGGTGGATACCCCGCCTGTGGTGGTGTTGGGGGTCGCCGTTACTTGTCCCGCAGAGTCGCGGGTATAGGAACGGGTCACCATGGTGGAAAGGTCCGCCTTGACCATGGGTCCGGTACCGG
>NZ_JBWMAX010000224.1:0-1203 GCF_056521385.1 Rhodoferax sp. RT5P35
AGCACAGTTGGTCGCGCAATGTTTTAGTGGTGCAGATTGAAAACCGCCTGCTGGAGCGCAGCGGCACGGCAGTCACCAACTTCGAGGCACATCTGCCCAAGCCCCAGTCTGATCTGGCCCGTGAATCGTTGAAAGACCCCTACCGATTTGATTTTCTGGGCCTGGGTAACGAAGCGCAAGAGCGTGACATCGAAAATGCCTTGGTGAAGCATGTCACCGAATTCCTGCTGGAACTGGGCGCTGGATTCGCATTTGTTGGACGGCAAGTATTGCTGGATGTGGGAGGCGACGAATTTTTCATCGACTTGCTGTTCTACCACCTCAAGCTACGCTGCTATGTGGTGATCGAGCTCAAAGGCGGCAAGTTCAAACCCGAGCACCTGGGCCAGCTAGGCTTTTACCTGACCGCCGTAGACCGCCAAGTGAAGCACGCCCAGGACAACCCCAGCATTGGCCTGTTGCTCTGCAAGAGCAAAAACAAGATCGTGGCCGAATATGCCCTGGGCGACAAGACCCAGCCCATGGGCATTGCCGAGTACAAGTTACTGGAATCCCTGCCCGCCGAACTGCAAACCAGCCTGCCCAGCATCGAACAGATCGAACGTGAGCTGGCGGGCGGCAGTACACCTATGGACGACTAACGCCAGCCAGTCCTCCTCTCACACCGGGCTGTCGATCCGGATCCAGGTAGTCTTGAGCTCGCTGTATTTGTCGAACGCGTGCAGCGACTTGTCGCGGCCTACGCCGCTTTGCTTTACGCCGCCGAAGGGCACGGTGATGTCGTCTTCGTCGTACGAGTTGACGTGCACGGTACCAGCCTTGAGGGCGCGGGCCACGCCGTGGGCCTTGTTGATGTCGCGGGTCCAGACGGCGGCCTGCAGGCCGTAGATGCTGTCGTTGGCAATGCGCACGGCCTCGGCGGCATCGGTAAAGGACAAGACCGACAGCACCGGGCCGAAGATTTCTTCCTGGGCGATGCGCATGCGGTTGGTCACACCATCGAAGATCGTTGGTTGTACATAAAAACCACCGCTATCGCCCATCACCTGGGCACCACCAGCTATCAATTTTGCACCGTCTTGCTGGCCTGCCTCGATAAAGCCCAGCACCGTGTCCATCTGGGTTTTGTCCACCAGCGCGCCCATGATGGTGTCGGGCAGCAGCGGGTTGGCGGGGGCGTAGCGTGGAACCAGGGCCAGGGCT
>NZ_JBWMAX010000225.1:0-1203 GCF_056521385.1 Rhodoferax sp. RT5P35
ATACCCACCATGCTGCCCCACACCGATTACCAAGACATGCCCCGCGTGCTGCAACGCCTGATGACTGCCGCCCAACCCGAAACCTCCACCACCCTGCCCCGGCGCAGCTTCCTGAAACTGGCGGGCTTGGGCGGCCTGGCGCTGGGGGCCTTCCCCTACCTGGCCAGCGCCCAAGCCACGGCCAGCGCGCTCAAACCGACGCAACTGCCCTCGGCCTTTGTGCAGATTGCACCCAATGGCGAAGTCACCGTCACCATCAACCGCCTGGAATTCGGCCAAGGGGTACAGACCGGCCTGCCGATGATCCTGGCCGAGGAGCTGGATGCCGACTGGAGCCTGGTGCGCAGCAAAAGCGGCACCAACGACGCGGCCTACCACGACCCGCTGTTTGGCATGCACCTGACCGGCGGCTCCAATTCGATCAAGAACAGTTTCACCCAGTACCGCGAACTCGGCGCGCGCGCCCGGGCCATACTGTTGTCTGCGGCAGCCGCGCAATGGAACGTGGATGTCGCCACGCTGCGCACGCAGGCCGGCACGGTGATCGGCCCCGGGGGCCGCACGGCGGGCTATGGCGCCCTGGCCGAAGCCGCCATGGCGCTGCCCGTGCCAGAAAAGGTTACGCTGAAAGACCCCAAGGACTTTCGCATCATCGGCCAGCCCACCACGCGCCTGGATGCGCGCGCCAAAAGCAGCGGGCGGCAGGACTTCGGCATCGACGTGAAGCACCCCGGCCAGCTCACCGCCGTGGTGGCGCGCCCACCGGTGTTTGGTGCCCGCCTGGCCTCGGTGGATGACAGCGCGGCACGCGCCGTGAAAGGCGTGAAAGCCGTGTTGCGCATCCCCCTGGACCGGGGCGGCGAAGGCGTGGCGGTGGTGGCCGACGGCTACTGGCCCGCCAAGCTGGGGCGCGACGCCCTGAAGCTGCAATGGGATACGTCTGCCGTGGAGAAGGTAGACAGCGAGAAGCAACTGGTGCAGTACCGGGCGCTGGCCCAGCAGCCCGGCCCGCGCAAGTTCGATGCCGACCTGTCGGCGCTAGACAAGGCCCCGCACCACATTGAAGCCGAGTTCCTGTTTCCGTATCTGGCCCATGCACCCATGGAGCCGCTGAACTGCACCGTGCGGCTGGCGGGCGACAGTGCCGAGCTGTGGGTGGGCACCCAAAGCGCCGGGCTGGACGCGGCGGCGGCTGCCAAGGCG
>NZ_JBWMAX010000226.1:0-1201 GCF_056521385.1 Rhodoferax sp. RT5P35
CTGCGTGCCGCAAGAATGTACCGAACGTGACCTGATCGCCGCGGCAGACAAAGCGCTGTACGCAGCCAAAGGTGCAGGCCGCGCGCAGGTATGGGCTTTGAGGGCCAACCATCTCTATTCGCAAGAGCCGCATTTGCTCTGCGCGTCCCGCAATCGCGGTGATACGGACTTGTTGCCATGAAGCCGTCTTTCAGTTCGGTCTGGCCGAGGTATGGCGTGGCGCTACAAAAACCGCTATTGCGTGCAGCGATGGTATTTGCGGCGGGGCTTCTGCTCTCCATGTGTGCTGCTGTTTGGCAGCACGCTGAAAACGTCAAGCTTGTTGACCAACGTTTTGCAGCGCTGGTGCAAGACACCGTCGGTGAGTTGCAGCACCGTCTGGGCTTATACGAATATGGCTTGCGAGGTGTGCGGGGTGCCACGCTGAGCGCCGGGTTTGACCAGTTGGACCGGCGAGATTTTCGGCATTACGCTCAAGGCCGCAGTATCGAGAAGGAGTTTCCCGGTGCGCGCGGCTTTGGCGTAATACGCCGCGTACCGCAGGAGCAAGAGGCAGCCTTTGTGGCCGCTTCTCAGGCAGATGGTTGGCCCAACTTTGCGGTGCGGCAGCTGCAGCCGCACGACGGCGAACGTTATGTAATCCACTATATTGAGCCAGTATCCGAAAATAGTCCGTCGGTGGGCCTTGACATAGCGTCTGAAGAAAGTCGCAAGTCCGCCGCAGATCAAGCCATGCGCACCGGTTTGCCTACCCTCACTGGACCCATTGCCCTGGTGCAGACCGAAGGGAAGTCGAGAACATCTTTTCTGTTGCTATTGCCGATTTACCGCCCCGACTCTGTTCTCAGCACCGAGAAGGAGCGTATGGAGGCAACCCAGGGGTGGTCGTATGCGCCTTTGGCGATAGACGAGGTACTTGCGAGGGCAGATTTGCACCGCGACAAATTGATGTTGGAACTCAAAGACGTGGCTGGAGCAGACACGCATACTTTTTACAGCCAGTCCACAGATCTACCTGTTGCGCAAGGGATGCAGCAGAGCGTTCGCATCCCCCTCTTTGGCCGCACCTGGGAGCTAAATCTGCAACCTACCCAGCTGTTTGTGCAGCAGTTGAACGTCGTTGGCCCCGGTGCGGTAGCGATCGTGGGCGCATTCATCAGCCTGCTTTTGGCAATCATGGAGTATGTGCGACAGCAAATGG
>NZ_JBWMAX010000227.1:0-1199 GCF_056521385.1 Rhodoferax sp. RT5P35
CAACACCGCGCAAGAAAACATGCTGCAAAACAGCATCACCGGGGTCGAGAAAAAGCAGCTCCCCCACATGCTGTGCGTCACCAACCTCATGCTGCACGGCGTGGAAGTGCCCAGCCTCATCACCCACGGCAACACCCTGGCCCGCCCGCTGCGCGACTACACAGGGGCAGACCGGGTGGACGTAGTGCTTACCAACCCGCCCTTTGGCGGTGTGGAAGAGCCCGGCATCGAGCACGGCTACCCCGCCGACGTGCGCACCAAGGAAACCGCCGACCTGTTCCTCGTCCTCATCAAGCACATCCTCAAAGCGCATGGCCGTGCCGCCCTGGTGCTGCCCGACGGCACCCTGTTCGGCGAAGGCGTGAAGACCCGCATCAAAGAGCAACTGCTGGCCGAGTGCAACCTGCACACCATCGTGCGCCTGCCCAACGGCGTGTTTGCGCCCTATACCGGCATCAAGACCAACCTGCTGTTCTTCACCAAAGGCACGCCCACCCAGCACGTCTGGTACTACGAGCACCCCTACCCACCGGGCGTGAAGAACTACAACAAGACCAAGCCCATCCGTATCGAAGAGTTCGAGTTAGAGAAAGCCTGGTGGGGCACCGAGGCCGACGGTTTTGCCAGCCGCGTGGAAAACGAGCGCGCCTGGAAGGTCGGCATCGACCAGATCAAAGCCGCAGGCTACAACCTCGACCAAAAGAACCCCCACGCCGTGGATGCAGTAAGCCACGACCCCGCGCAACTGCTGGCCGATTACGCGCGGCTACAGAGCGAGGCGCAGGCTTTGCGCGATGCGCTGAAGGAAATATTGGCCAAATCACTGGCTAGCGCTGGTTGAATAAGCGTATGTTGCTATCAAATTTGGATTTATTAGCTACTGCGCCTGGCGGTGTGGCGCGGCTGCGTGGGCGGGCGCCACAGGGGTGAATTCAAGGGATTTGCCAACCCCGCTTTGATCATTCAACACCACGTACCATGCTGGCTTCACGCCGGGCCCAGTCAAGCACCTGCCTGGCGGCCTGCAGCGCCCGGCTGCGGTCAAGCCCTTCAGGGTCGCGTTCCGTAGCGCGCTTCAACAGCATAGGGATTGAGTTCATCCAGCCAATCCGCCTCAGGCGGGGCGGCGAGCTTGTGATCTTGTAGCAGGTCCAACAATGAGACAAGGTCATGCGTACGGCGAAACTCGATCATGTTGG